>PUMS01000238.1 GCA_003551485.1 Phycisphaeraceae bacterium
CTGCTGATCCCCATCGTCGAGATGTACCAGAACGCCGATGGCAGCATCACCATCCCCGAGGTGCTGCGGCCGCTGATGAACGGCCGCGAGCACATCGGCTGAGCCGGCGGGCCGAGGTGCGGAGCATGCATGAACTGACGACCGAACGGGTGCTCGATCAACTGGCCGCGCAACTGCGCTACCGGTTACGCTTTCGCATCGCTGACCCTTCGCGAGCCGATCGCGGCGCCCTGGTCAACCCGTACACGGGCCTGGTCGAGGCCAACGCCTCGGTGGCAGCGCCAATCTTTGGCGCGGCGGTGCTGCACCTGGCGGGGGATGAGGGCTTCGAGGGCGAGCCGTGGCCGGTGCATGCGATGCCGATCACCGAAACGCTGATCGCCGGGCAGCGCGAGTCCGGTAGCACGGACCTGCTCGAGTGCAACATCGACGCCGAGCCCGACACCGCGTTCATCATGCTCCAGTTCTGCGCGGCCGAGGAGTTGGCGCGGCAGCGCCCCGACCGGGCGGCGGACCCGGCGTATCAGGCGCTGCAAGGGCGGATCGAGCACTTCGCCCGCCGCGCGGTGCCCGGCATCACCCGCGGCGGGTTTCACACGCCCAATCATCGCTGGGTGCTGGCCGCGGCGTTGACCTGGGCGGGGGTGCTGTGGCCGCAATACCAGCCCGAGGCCGAGGCCGCCGCCGGCCCGCTGCTGGCCGAGGGCTACGACATCGATGCCGATGGCTTCTTCATCGAGCGCAGCAGTGGCTGTTATGACGGGGTGGTGGTGCGCTGCCTGTGGCTGCTCTGGCGGCTGCGGGGCGATGCCGCGGCCCGTGCGGCGGCGCTGGCCAACCTCGAGATGAACCTGCACATGCTGCACGGCGATGGCACAATCGAGACGGCCCATTCCACCCGCCAGGACCGGGGCGAGCGGCTCGTGCCCACCCGTCTGGCCGAGGGCTACCTTCAGGCCGCGCACGATGAGCAGGATGCCGCCCGCCGCGGGCGATGGCTGGCCGCGGCCAGGCACCTGTGGGCGGCGGGCAGGCCGAGCCTGGGCGAGGCGGCGTGGATGGCCTTCACCCTGTTACGACGGGGCTCGGCGGATGCCGCGTCATCAGCGCCGCCGGCCGCCCCGCCCGCGGGCCTGCCCGATCGGTTCAGCCGGTACTTCGCTACGCAGCGGATCGCCCGCCGGCGCGAGGGTCTGGCGAGCATCACGGTCATGGCCCAGTGCCCCCTGCTGACCTTCCGCTACGGTGAAGCGGCGGTGGTCGGGCTGCACATCCGCCACTCCTACTTTGGTGCGGCCGGCGACTTCCTACCCTCGGACATGCAGCCGATTGCGGGTGAAGATGGCGAAGGTGGGCAGATTGGGGGTGTGCGACTCGAAGCCACCGGGCGCGAAGGCGACCCCCGGCGGCCGGCGTATGAACTGGCCCTGGGCCGGCCGGTGCCTCACGAGCAGTGGCAAGCGGCCCTGGCGCAGCGTCAGCAGCGGCCGATGCCGCCGGCGAAGGCCAGGCTCGAGGTGCGTTGGGTCGACGGCGGCATGGAACTGATCTTCCAGTCGGACACCGCACCGCCGGGCGTGCTGGTGCAACTCGCCTTCGACTTTGCTCCGGGCGGCGTGTGGCGCTCGGCATCGCAGGCGTTTGAGCCCCGGCCGGGCCAGGTGCTGCACCTGCGCTCGGGTGCGGGACGGATGGTGTACGGTCCGGACTGGATCGAACTGGTGGGCGGCGCGGCGGATCACGACAGCTTCACGTTGCGGGACGGCACCACCTGGCCGGGCGGGCCCCGCGCGGTGGTCAACCTGCGGTGCCCGGCGCGGCACGTGGTGCGACTTGGCGGCGGCCGCGGACATTGATGTAAGCCCTTTTCCCAGAGGGGTTAGCAATCCTTGTTTTGACTGGGATGAGCCATTGTGGTATCATGTCTCGACTATGCCTCGTCCCCCCTCGACCAGCAAGAAAAAATCCAGAACACCTGGAAAAACGGCGGCAACGAAAATGGCCACTTCCAAGTCGTCGTCCAGATCACGGGCCCGCAACGGCGCCACCGCCCCCGCCTCGGCGGCCGGCACCGCCGTGCCCAACATCACCAACTACACCAGCGCCATGCGCTGGCTGTCCAGCCACGTCGACTTCGAGAAGATGCGGCTGGTGCCTTACAACAACCGCACCTTCAACCTCGAGCGCATGCGCAAGCTGCTCGAGTTGCTTCGCAATCCGCACGAGCAGCTCCGCTGCGTGCACGTGGCCGGCAGCAAGGGCAAGGGCTCGACCTGCGCCATGCTCGCGAGCATGCTCCAGAGCTGCGGCTACACCGTGGGCCTGTTTTCCAGCCCGCACCTGGTCAGCGTCAGCGAGCGGATCACCATCAACGGCCAGATCATCGCCAACGCCGATTTCACCGACCTTTTGCGTGAGATCAGCGAGAAGACCGCGACGCTGAGCGAGCCGCCGACCTATTTCGAAATCCTCACCGCCACCGCGCTGTGCTACTTCGCCGAGCAGGCAGTGGACGTGGCGGTGCTCGAGACGGGCCTGGGCGGGCGGCTGGACTCGACCAACGTCGTCACCCCCCTGGTCAGCGGCATCACGCAGATCAGCCTCGACCACACCAACATCCTGGGCAATGACCTGGTCGGCATCGCCCGCGAGAAGGCGGGCATCTTCAAGAAGGGTGTGCCCGCCATCAGCGTGCAGCAGCCGCCGGAGGTGGCCGCCGCGCTTCAGCAGGTGGCCGAACAGGTGGGCACGGAGCTGGAGTTCACCGGCCAGCAGATCGAGTTCTCCTACCGCTTCGAGGCCAACCGTGAACTGGGCCCGCATACCCGCGTGAGCATCACCACGCCCAGCAGCCGTTTCGAGCACCTGGCCGTGCCCCTCCAGGGCGAGCACCAGGCGCTCAACTGCGGCCTGGCCCTGGCCCTGCTTGACAAGCTCAAGGCTCACGACTTCGACTTCCCCGAGGAAATGGTCGTCAGCGGCCTGGCCGCCACGACCCTGGCCGGGCGGATGGAACTGGCCTGGCGCGAGCCGCGCATCATCCTCGATGGGGCGCACAACGCCGTCAGCATCCAGGCGCTGATCCGCGCCCTGGGCGCGCACATCAGCTACGACTCGCTGGTGATGGTCTTTGGCTGCGGCCAGGACAAGGATGTCACCGGCATGCTCAAGCAGATCGCCCTCGGGGCCGACAAGGTCATCTTCACCAAGTCGCGCACCAACCCGCGCGCCATGGAGCCGGAAGACCTGCTGTCGCGCTTCAGCGACCTCTCGGGCAAGATGTCGCAGACCGCGGCGACCCTGCCCGAGGCTCTGCGCCTGGCCAACCGCGCCGTCAGCCGCGAGGACCTGATCGTCGTCACCGGCAGCTTCTACCTCGTGGGCGAGGCCAAGAAGTTTCTCCAGGACCTGGTCAACAAGCGAAAGCGCTGAAAGGCCGGGCGGGTGCGGAATCTTCCCGACATGCCGTGGTCAATTACTGCTAAGCGGCTTTATCGAAGGTAACCGTGCCCGATCCGGCAGTGCGTTGTGTGTGGGGCAGGTATAGCGACCCGTTGAAATAGGCGAGGGGTCGGCCCCTCGCTTGTTCTACCGGTATCCGCGGCTGACTCCCTTGAACCCGCGAAGGTAGAGAGTGATGGGCCGAGGGGCATGAAGGCACGCCTGCCGCTTTTTTCCCTGAGCGTTTCATCAGCAGTGGGTAAAGTCGAGGGCATTCACCCTCGACCGCTCTGGTTTTGGGGAGCAGCTGCCAGAACGGATTCTGATGCAGCGGCGCCACCTTCTCAGCCGGCCGGTCTGATGCGGCACCGATCGGCCGTTGGCGCAGTCGACCGCATTCGGGCTGCCGCGGACCGGCGCATCGGCCGCGGAGCGCCCGCAGCCTGTTGATATCATCCGGCGATGCTTGCGACCGGTCGTCGCAGCACCGCGACCGGGAACGATGCGATGGACCCGTTTGAGATCACCGCCGCGTGCTTCGGGCTGCTGTGCGTGTGGCTGGTCATCCGCCAGAATATCTGGTGCTGGCCGACCGGCCTGGTCATGGTGACGCTCTACATCGTCATCTTCTACCAGGCGCGACTGTACTCGGACATGGGTTTGCAGGTCGTCTACATCGTCCTTCAGGTCTACGGCTGGTGGTACTGGCTGCGGGGCGGTCGAGAGGCGCAGCCGCCGCCGGTGACGCGGCTGAGCCGTGGCGGCTGGCTGCTGTGGCCCGCGGTTGCGCTGGCGGGTACGGCGATCCTCGGCTTCACGATGCATCGCTACACCGATGCCGACCTGCCCTACCCGGATGCGGCGACGACGGTTCTCAGCCTCATCGCCCAGTACCTGATGGCGCGCAAGATACTGGAGAGCTGGCTGGCGTGGATCATCGTGGACGTGCTGGCCATCGGCATCTACCTGGCCAAGGAGCTGTATCCCACCGCGGTGCTCTACGCGGTGTTTCTCGTCCTGGCCACCCTGGGGTTGATCGCATGGACCCGGAGCATACAGGCACGCAGCGCTACCGCAGCGGCTTAGTGCTGGGCAAGTTCCTGCCGCCGCATTGCGGGCATCAGTTTCTGATCGATTTTGCGCGTAGGTGCGTCGAGGAGTTGACCGTGCTGGTCTGCTCGATCGCCAGCGAGCCGATCGCCGGCTCGCTCCGCTTCGCATGGATGCGCGAGCTGTGTCCGGATTGCCGGGTGATCCACATCGACGATGAACTGCCCCAGCAACCGGGTGAGCATCCGGACTTCTGGCGGCTGTGGCACGAGGCCATTCGCCGCCGCGTCGCCACCGGGCCCGACTGTGTCTTCGCTTCCGAGGATTACGGCCGCCCCCTGGCCGACCTGCTGGGGGCCGCGTTCATGCCCGTCGATATCGCCCGCGAGCAGGTGCCCGTATCGGGCAGCATGATCCGGGCCGACCCGCCGGCGCACTGGTCGTACCTGCCACCGTGCGTGCGGCCGTATTACGTCCGCCGCGTATGCCTGTTCGGTCCCGAATCGACGGGCAAGTCGACCCTCGCGCGCGAGCTTGCGCGGCAGTACGGGACGGTACACGTCGCCGAGTATGCGCGCGGCCTGCTTGACCCCAAGGGCGGCCGCTGCGAGCGAGGCGACATCCCCCTCATCGCCCGCGGTCAACTCGCCGCCGAAAACGCCCTGGCGCGCCATGCCAACCGTGTCCTGTTCTGCGACACCGACGTGCTCACGACGACGATCTGGAGCGATCTGCTGTTCGGCGACTGCCCGCGGTGGATTGTCGATGCGGCGGCCGCTCAGCGCTACGACCTTACGCTGCTGCTTGATGTGGATGTACCGTGGGTCGATGACCGTCAGCGCTTTCTGCCCCACAGCCGAGCAGACTTTCTCGCCCGGTGCCGGCAGGCATTGCGCTCTTCAGGACGTCGATATGTCACCATCCGTGGCAACTGGGAGCAGCGCCTGGTCCAGGCACGATCGGCGGTCGATCAGATGCTGGCCGGTGGTGACGACCAGCATCCACCCGCACTCGCGCACGAGTAGTCGCACATGGGCCGATCATCAGCATGTAGTATGCAGGGTGGGGCAAGCGGAGCGGACCCAGCAGTGCCGTGCCCGTGACCATGTGCCGCCAGTGCCGTCGAGATGGGCCATCGGCAGGGGGGTAAGTTGCCCAGGGGGGGCAGCCGGCGCGGCGTTGTGGGACAGGCGGTACGCTGCGGGGGGCGACGATGGCCGACGAAGCGATCGGCGGCATACGGCGTCCATTGGAGCCTGGTGGTGGGTCTGCTGCGCTTGACCCACCCCACGTGCTGGCGGGGGGGGGAGGAGAGGTCCATCATGCGCATCATCAACTACGGTTCGCTCAACATCGACCTTGTGTACCGCGTGCCTCACATCGTGCGGCCGGGTGAGACGATCGCCAGTGAGGGGTTCGACACGTTCGCCGGGGGCAAGGGGGCCAACCAGTCGATGGCGCTGGCGCGGGCGGGCGCTTCGGTGGTTCATGGCGGGTGCATCGGCGCCGATGGGCGGTGGTTGGTGGAGAAGCTGGCGGCGGCGGGTGTGGATACGAGCCTGGTCGAGGTCGTCGATGGGCCCAGCGGCCACGCCGTGATCCAGGTCGATGGCACGGGGGAGAATGCGATCTTCCTCTACGCCGGTGCGAATCATCGCCTCGACATCGCCCGCATCTGCGGGGCGCTTGGCCGGTTCGGCCGCGGCGATGCGCTGCTTTTGCAGAACGAGGTCAACGAGGTGCCCCGCCTGATCGAGGCCGGCCACGCCGCGGGCCTGATGGTGTGCCTCAACCCGGCGCCGTTCTCGCCCGCGGTCGCTCGATGGCCGCTGGAGAAGGTCGACCTGCTGGTGGTCAACGAGACTGAGGCCGCCGGTCTGGTCGGTGAGGGCGCCGGCCGCGCGATGCTCGGGCGGCTGCAGCAGCGCCTCGGCCGGGCGGAGGCCGAGGTGGTGCTGACGCTGGGCGCGGCCGGTGCGCTGTACGCCCGCGGCGGGCACACCCACCACGAGCCGGCGGTGGCCGCGCAGGTGCTCGACACCACCGCCGCGGGCGACACCTTCATCGGCTACTTCCTGGCCACCCGAGCCGCGGCGGGCGATGAGAGCGGGGGCGGGGGCGATGGCGCCACCGCGGCGGTCGGGGCCGCCGGGCGTGCCCTGCGCCGGGCCTGCCAGGCCGCGGCCCTGTGCGTGTCGCGACCGGGCGCGATGGATTCGATCCCGCATCAGGAGGAGGTCGGAGGGTGAGCCGGGGTGCATGACACACATGGCGGGTGCATGGCCGGGCCTTTACTCCCCTCTACCCTTGGGAGAGGGGCCGGGGGTGAGGGAGGGTTCGAACCGATCGCCGTGCATCTGCCCTCACCCCGGCCCTCTCCCGGTGGGAGAGGGAGTAAGAGCCATCCCGCGGCGCGTGTCATGCACCCGGTGAGCCGCCAGTGGTCCCCGGCGATGTTGCACGACGGGGGCGGGGCGGGGCATAATGGGTTGTGGAGTCTTCGACCCCGGCCCCGTGAAGGCCCCAACCCGTGCAGCGCTGCTGCCTTCCGTGAGTTTGAGCCATGGCCGCCCGACAGCACCTGAGCCGTTACCAGCAGGGCATCGTCAAGCGTTATTACGAGCACCAGGACACGATCCTGACCAACCGGCTCAGTGAGCTGGTCTCCGAGCTCTACCTGGCCGAAGGCGCGGCCCAGGCCACGCGGCTGTGGAGCCGGGCCCGCCAGGCCCTGGCCAAGGCGGGGGTCGAGCCGCGGCGGATCGAGCCGATTGTCGAGGCCCGCGACGTCACCGCCCTGGCCAGGCTGGTCAACGAACTGGCCGGCGGGCGCAAGTGACGGCTCGGACACGCTCTGCATCCGCCGCGGGGGCCGTGCATAATGGGCCCATGTCACACGGCGGCGACAGCTCCTACCTGGTCAACGGCGCAGCCGAGAGCGAACGCACACGCCGCGAGGGCGCTGCCTCCGGCGGCGATGGCGACCCCCACACGATCCTGCGGCAGGTCTTCGGCTTCGACGACTTCCGCGGCCAGCAGGAGCAGGTCGTCCGGCACGTGATCGCCGGGGGCGATGCCCTGGTCATCATGCCCACCGGCGGGGGCAAGAGCCTGTGCTACCAGCTCCCGGCGTTGCTGCGGCCGGGCGTGGCGGTGGTGGTCTCGCCGCTGATTGCGCTGATGCAGGACCAGGTCGGGGCGCTGCGCCAGCTCGGCCTGCGGGCGGCGTTCATCAACTCGACGCTCACCTTCGGCGGCGCCCGCGAGCTCGAGCAGGAGATGGTGCGCGGCGGGATCGACCTGGTGTACGTGGCGCCCGAGCGGCTGACCCAGCCTCGTTTCCTCGAACTGCTCGACCAGACGCCGCTGGCCCTGTTCGCCATCGATGAGGCCCACTGCGTGTCGCAGTGGGGCCACGACTTCCGGCCCGAGTACCGCCAGCTCACGATCCTGCATCAGCGCTATCCCGACGTGCCGCGCATCGCACTGACGGCGACGGCGGATGAGCCCACCCGACGCGACATCGCCGAACGGCTCCAGCTCGAATCGGCCCGCAGGTTCATCAGCAGCTTCGACCGGCCCAATATCACCTACCGGGTCGTCGTTCGCGACAACCCCCGCCGCCAGTTGCTGCGGTTCATCCGGAACGAGCACGCCGGCGATGCGGGCATCGTCTACTGCCTCTCGCGCAAGCGCACCGAGCATATCGCCGCGTGGCTCAATACCCAGGGCATCACCGCCGTGCCATACCATGCCGGGCTCGATGCGGGCACGCGCCAGGCCAACCAGCGGCGATTCATCGAGGAAGAGGGCGTGGTGGTGGTGGCCACGATCGCCTTCGGCATGGGCATCGACAAGCCCGACGTGCGGTTCGTGGCCCACCTCGACCTGCCGCGCAGCATCGAGGCCTATTACCAGGAAACCGGCCGCGCCGGCCGCGACGGCCTGCCCGCCGATGCCTGGATGTGCTACGGCGCCGGCGACGTGATCATCCACCAGCAGTTCATCGACAACTCCGAAGCGCCCGAGCAGCAGAAGTGGATCGAGCGCAACAAGCTCAGCGCCCTGCTGGGCTACTGCGAGACCACGCTGTGCCGCCGGCAGGTTCTGCTGCGCTACTTCGGCGAGGCCTACGATGGCCCCTGCGGCGCCTGCGACACCTGCATCATGCCCATCGAGCGCTTCGATGGCACCGAGCTGGCGCAGAAGGCGATGTCGTGCATCTACCGCACGGGCCAGTGCTACGGCTCGGCCTACATCGCCGACGTGCTCACCGGCGCCCGCAACGAGCGCATCATCCGGGCGCGGCACGATCAGTTGAGCACCCACGGCATCGG
Organism: Phycisphaeraceae bacterium; assembly: GCA_003551485.1. GTDB lineage: Bacteria > Planctomycetota > Phycisphaerae > Phycisphaerales > Phycisphaeraceae > B1Sed10-187. Next base: position 8,829 of record PUMS01000238.1, read on the forward strand.
CCGCGACCTGCCGCGCAAGAAGTGGCTGAGCATCCTTCGCCAGCTCCTGGCCGCGGGGCTGATCGCGGTGGACCCGGCCCACGGCGGGATGCGGCTGACCGAACGGGCCCGTCCGGTGCTGCGGGGCGATCAGCCGATCTGGCTGCGTGCCGACCCGAGCATGCCGGTCTCGGGAAAGGCCGGCGGCGGTCCGAAGGCGGCCAAAGCCGACTCGGGCGGCGCTGCCGGCGCCGCGGCACCATCGGTGGCCTCGGCCCTCACCGGCGAGAAGCAGAAGGACCTGTTCGACCGCCTGCGCGCCCTGCGTCTGGAACTGGCCCGCCAGCAGAACGTGCCGCCCTACGTGATCTTCGCCGACCGCACGCTGCTGGAGATGGCCGCCACCCAGCCGCGCACGGCCGGGCAACTCGCCGAGCTTCACGGCGTGGGCCAGACCAAGCTGGAGCGCTACGGGGAGGTTTTCCTTGATGCGATCGCTGAGGAGGTGGGCTGAGACGCGCTGGTGGTGGCGCTTGGGGGGCGCGGAAGCTCCCGGACGTTCCGCGGCCTCTTGGGGCCTACCGGGGCGGGTCAGTCGAAGCCGGGGCGCTGGCCGCTGGGCCAGTAGAAGGTGTTGCCGGTGTCGATGTAGATTGGCTTGAGGCTGTCGGAGTCGAACCATCGCGTGCTGCCGCCGAGGCTGACCACGTTCTGTCCGTCGGGGGGGTCGGCCACAATGGGCGCATCGTGGCCGAGCCACCGGCCGCTGCCCATTTCGATGGCCAGGTCGGTCCACAGCGGGGTGGTGCTGGGGTCGCGGCCGACCCGCCGCAGGTCCGGCCGGTTGGCCACCTGCCAGCGGGGATTGCTGTCGGGCCCGTAGCCGCCGAAATAGGCGTAGGTCACGTGGTTGATCACGTATTGTGAATGGTTGTCGGGGTTGCGTGCTTCGTACAGGCTGCTGGGGCAGAAGAGGGTCTCGTTGCGCATGTCGCCGAGGTAGGGCTCGACGAGGGTGTCGTGCAGGGTCTGCCCGCTGAGCTGCATGCGGTGGGGGGCGGCGCCGGTGCCGCTGCGGGGCGGCAGCCAGTCGTTGTGGTCGGCGGCGTAGTTCATCGTCGCCATGTGCGCCTGGCGAAGGTTGCTGGCGCACTGGACGCGGATTGCGCTGTTGCGCACGGCCACAAGGGCGGGCAGTAGGATGCCGATCAGCAGGGCGATGATCGAGATCACCACCAGCAGCTCGATGAGCGTGAAACCGTGTCGACCATGGTGGGGCGTGGGGGTTGCTTGGAGGCTGTGCATGTTGGTCCGCCAGGTTGGCGCGCTCCCGCGGAGGGGTGCGGGGTTCGCGCATGGGCATGGGGTTGCCGAACCGAGAAAACGGGTGTGCTTCCTGCCAATGATAGGTCGGTCAGCGTGGCCGGTGTTGCATGATTGCGTAAAAATCATTCAAGAAGGCGCACGCTGCCCGGCGGTGTCGCGCAGCGCGTGCCGCGGGGCCGGGATGGGTTGCCCGCCTCGCGCGGGGTTGCCATGATGGGCCGTCGTGTACCAGGTGCATGGGCAATCGGACCGCCTGCCCAGGCGTTA
>PUMS01000367.1 GCA_003551485.1 Phycisphaeraceae bacterium
CGGACACCCCCGGACACCCCCGGACACCCCCGGACACCCCCCCGGACACCTGCGGAAAGCCGCTGACCATGCCACCCTCGGCGGCACATGCGTTCGCGCTGCGTTTTACTGGCCGGCCCGTGACGGGCCGATACAATGGTCGGCATGAAGTCGTCGGCGCTCATCCTGCTGGCCCTGGTCCTTGTCCCGGCGCTGGTTCTCCCCGGCGCGGCGGGGTCGGCTGCGGCCATGGCCGGTCAGCCGCCGGCTTATCTGGTGCCCATCGATCAGGCCGTGACCGACCAGGATCCGCTGGCCCGCAGCCTGCGCGTGGTGCAGGTGGGGCTGCGCCATGATGGCGAGCAGACTTCCCTCTTCGGTTCGCCCGACCGCGGCTCTGGCCGGTTCGAGGATGAGATGTTCTACCGCGTCGGCCCCGGATTTCGCGCCCGGCTCAGCCGCATGGACTACATCGTCCCCGTGGCCCGCGACCGCGACCGCATCATCGCCGAGATGAACATCAACCCCGTGGTTGATGGCCACTTCCTCGAGCAGCCCCACAGCCACCTGGTCTGGGAACTCGAGCCCCGCCCGCTGGAATCCGGCCCCCTGCCCCTGCATCCGCCCGACGTGGCTGAGCCCGACCCCGTCGATGCCGAGCAGCCTCCGGCCGAGATGTTCCAGCGCCGCCTCGACGATGCCCGGATCGATGGCCGCATCGACGGCCGTATCGACGCCCGCATCGGCGGGGGGCGGTGAGGGGCGTTACTCTGAGCGGTCACGATTCGCCGGGTGCCACTGGCGGTGCGCCGGGTGCCACTGGCCGCCTGCCGGCGAGTGCTCTGCATGCGCGGCATGGCCATTGGTGAACACGCCGGCACTGTCGCCCGGTGCCACGCATGTAGGCTGACCTGGCAGGGCGGCCCGGGCATTGAGGGCCCGTGCTTACTCCTCGCGCGGCCCGAGGGCGGCAACTACGCCGCGGGGTTGAGGTCTGAAGGCACTGCCAGTCCCGGCCGTGCTCAGGGGGATACGAACCGGATATGAGGCGCACGGCCAATGGGCGGGCGAACGGTGCCACGCCAGCCCCCAGGTGATCCGCACGCGTCGAAATAGCAAGAGGTCACAACTGGCACTATTTATCTCGCGGATACAGCGGCGTTTCCGGGGCGTTCCGGGGGGCCTCGCGGTGATGGGTGTGACCGGCCGCTGGGGCCATCGGGCCGCTCCAGAGGCGACACCTGTCCACACCACCCCCCACCGATATCCCGGAGCCATACCCCTCAGGCGGTGCGCCCGCGGCGGCGCACCAGTGCCGCCGCCATGCCCAGCCCCAGCAGGGCCAGGGTCGAGGGCTCGGGGATCACCGTGAGCAGATCGATGTCGAAGTTGGTGAGGTTGCCGTTGCCATCGTTGAAGTTGATCGTGCCCGAGACGCTGGTTCCCTGGTTACGGAAGCGGGCATCTTCGTAGGAGATCGAAGTGCCCGCGGTCAGATCGTCGATCACGACATCAAAGCGCCCATCACCCGGCCGGATGTCGATGGTGATGAGGTATTCGTGGTCGATCACGATGAAATCCTCGCCGCCGGGGATCGTATCCCTGGCGGTGAAGCCGGTGCCGAAGTCACTGTCGAAGATGACGAAATCCGTGCCTTCGGCCATGAGAATCCAGGCCGCGGCCGTGCCCAGGTTGCCGCCGCCGGCCAGATCGTATATGCGGGCGAAGCCGTTGTTGGTGTGCTGGCGGTACAGGAAGCTGATCTGGTGTGGCTGGGTGATATCCAGCCCCGGCACACTTTGATAAGTGCGGTGGATGGACTGGGCATTGTCTGAAGTGCCCTGGAAGTTGAAGTAGTGATCGCCCGCACCGGGAAAGGTGAAGGGGTTCTCGCTGCGAATCTCCCCCTCGTAATTGGGCGAATCGTCCTCCCATGGCGTGGCCCAGCCATTGCCGGCGACACCGAAATAGCCGTCCACATCCGTCGGCTGACCCTCGAAAGAGAGCACCTGGATGGGGGCCGCCTGGGCCAGCGACGCCCATGCGACAACGAGCATGGCGATTGCCAGAAGGTACGTGGAAAGCTTCATCACCGGTCCCTTCCTTTCACTCGGATTTACCGACAGTGGCTGAAATCCGCACCCAATCACTGCGTTATAGCAGGCGCCCGCCCGGTGCCCCCCTTTCCAAGGGGACCTCGCGTGGGGCGCCCAACCTGCACTCGGGCGGCTTGACCGCGGGGATCGGCTTGTCATCACCCCACGGTACTGAACCACATGGAGTCTACCACGCAGACTCAACGCCGTCAATAAAAAAGTGGCCCAAGGCACGATCTACGATTCGCCATGGTCTGCCGCCCCGCCGCTGCATCCCACTTGTCGGCGCCGCTGATCCCCTGTAAAACGGGCGCAACGGTCCGATTCCCCCCCTGACTCGATCCGCTGAAAGGCTTGACCATGGCTGAGAAGATCCGCGTCACCGTCTGGCACGAGTACCGTCACGAGAAGAAGAACAAGACCGTCGCCGAGCTCTACCCCGACGGTATGCACGCGGTGATGAAGGCCGCTATCGAGGAGCACCTGGGCAGCCGGGTGAGCGTCCGCACGGCCACGCTCGATGAGCCCGAGCACGGCCTGACCGAGGCGGTCCTGGCCGAGACCGACGTGCTCACCTGGTGGGGCCACTCGGCCCATGGCGAGGTGCGCGATGAGATCGTCGACCGCGTGCAGCGGCGGGTGCTCGAGGGCATGGGCCTGGTGGTGCTGCACTCGGGCCACTACGCCAAGGTCTTCAAGCGCCTGATGGGCACCACCTGCTCGCTGCGCTGGCGCGAGGCGGCCGAGCGCGAGCGGCTGTGGTGCGTCAACCCCGGCCACCCCATCGCCGATGGGCTGAGCGATGAGTACTTCGAGCTCGACCACACCGAGATGTACGGCGAGCTCTTCGACATCCCCGCGCCGGATGAGCTGGTCTTCATCAGTTGGTTCGAGGGCGGCGAGGTGTTCCGCTCCGGCTGCTGCTGGACGCGTGGCAAGGGCCGCATCTTCTACTTCCGACCGGGCCACGAGACCTTCCCCATCTACTACGATGCCAACGTCCGCCGAGTCCTGGCCAACGGCGTGGCCTACGTGGCCCCCCACTCCAGTGCCCCGGTCCGCATCAAGGCCATCAACGCCAAGGACCCGCTCTCACCCATCCAGAGCACCCACGAAGCCGACCCGAGCCTGCACCGCTGACCCGCCGGCCGGATCAGGGCGTTGCGCAGCCGCGGTCCCACCGGCGGCCGGCAACCACTGCCGTTACCAACACCTGCTCGTTGGGCGGTGCGGCGGCGTGGCGATGACGTGGTGACAACCCGTTGTCTTAGGATGCACCGCCCTCACCCTCACCGGCGGCTTCTTCCTGGCGGGTGGCCTGGTCACCGCGGTCCGGCTCGGGGGAGGGGCCGCCAGCCTGGGGCGCGGCGGCATCGTCGGTGCTGGTTTCGGTCTCCGGCGTCTGGGGGGCCGGGGTGGCGGGGTCGGGGGGGGGCGGGGGGGGGGAGCAGTTGCTCCAGTTCGCTGAGGCGGACGATCTGGCCATCATCGCCCTGGCCATCCATCAGCAGCTTCAGCCGGTCGTAGACACGCCGGGCCTGCTCGTGGCGCTCAGCCGCGGCAAGACGGGTGGTGGCAGTGACGAAGACGTCGAACAGTTCGATTCGATAGCCTGGTGCGGCCTCATCATCGACCGAGCGCAGCAGCTCGCGGGCACGGTCAAGGGCCGCGGTGGGCGATTCGGTCTGAAGCTTGGCCCCAATCAGACACAGTTCGCGCTGACGGCGCTGGGCGGCCGATAGCAGGGGGAGCAGCTCGGCGATCCGGCGCATGTCCGAGGCCGCATCGGCAGCGCGGTCGGAGGCCAGCAGCACCTGGCCGCGGGCCAGCATCAGGCCGGCCCATTGACCCTGCTCCTGCTCGGAAAGGGCGCTGAGGGCCCTATCCTCCGGCCGCAGCGCCTCGATGGCGATGCGGAGCATGTCGAGCTTGAGCGAGCGGCGGATTCGGCGCTGCTCCGGATCGGCCAACTCTTCGGCCCCGAGCGATGCGACCGCATCGAGCACCGCTTGCGGTCCCACCCGCCCGGCCATGGCCACCAGGGCGCTGCGCCAGGCCTCGCGCTGAGATTCGCCCTCGGGCCGGTGTCGCACCAGGGCGGCGAACGCGTGCGGGTCTCGGCCGCGGGTGCGGGCCGCGGTGTAGAACACGCCCCGGACTTCCGGATCGTCCGATCGCTCCGCCAGCGGAAGAAGCGACCGGCGCGAATCGGCCAGTGCCTGGGCCGCAGCGCGGCGGACGGTCGCCTCCTCGTGGTCCAGCCACGAGACGATCCGCTCCCAGTCCTCATCCCCGCCCACGCGGGCCAGCAGTTCGATCAGGCGGGGCCGGGGGGTACCGCCGTTGGCTTCGATCAGCCCATCCACCTTCTGCCGCACCCGCAGGGCCAGTGGCTGGTTCATCTTGTCGGCGTCGAAGGCCCGAACCAGCGCTGCGGCGGCGCGGTCGCGGGCTACCTGATCTTCCAGCAGTTCGATGATCGGCTCGATGGCCTCGGCCACGGGCACGCGTTCCAGCAGCAGCAAATAGGAGGCCCGCACCGCGGGGTCGGCCTCCGAGCCGTTGTTGAGCCGCTCGGCCACGATCTGCGCTGCATCGGCGTCGACCAGGTCGGCCAGCAATTCCGCGGCCCCCCGACGGACGGCGGCGGAATGGTCGTCGGCCAGGCTCGCCACCAGCGCCTCACGCAACTCCGAGCCGATCAGCCCCGGGGTCAGCAGCAACTGGCCGGCCAGTTCCAGCGCCAGCCGCCGGGTGGCCTCCATCTCATCCTCCAGCAGCCTCGCCAGCAGGGCCTGCCGCTGGGGCGCGGGTGTGGCCCAGAAGAGCTGGCGCCGCGCGGAGAGAAGCTGCCGCTCCAATCTTGTGGCCGAGTCGGCCAGTTCCGCGTTGCGGCGGGCGTGGTGCTCGATCAGCGAGGCGTACCAGTGGGCCTCGGTGGCGTGCTGAATGCGACGCCACCAGGCCAGCCAGCGGTCGCGATCGTCGCCATATTCGCGGATGCCCGTCAGGCGGGCCAGCGATTCGAACACCGCCGCCGCGACCGGCTCGGGCGGGCCGCTGCGCATGATGGCAATGAGCGTGGCGGCGTTGGCCTTGGTCCGCTGCACCGCCAAAGCCAGGATCGCCGCCCGACGCGCCTCGAGCGGCGCTTCGTCGTCGCGGGCCAGTTGGGTGATGCGGTCGATGACGTCGCGGTCTTCGATGCGGCCGACGGCCTGGGCCAGGTCATCGATCCGTTCGCCCTCGCTCGCGGCGATGGCGTCGAGCAACGGCTCGGCGAACAGCGGCGGCGGCGGTGGCAGCCGGCGGGCGAGCGCCTGGGCGATCGCCCGCGTGGTGGTGCCGTCGCGGTTGGCCGCGATCAGTTCGGCCAGGGCCTGGTCGGCCTCGGGCCAGCGCTTGTCCAGCAGGGTGCGGGCGGCATCGCGGCGCTGTTCGAGGTTGAGGTTCGAGGCCGAGACAAACCCCAGCAGCGTCTGCATTCCGCGCTCCCGGGCCTCGGTCTGTTCGGCCGTTGTCTCATCGGCGATCGCAGGCGCGGCCACGACCACCATTGCGGCCACGCCCGCCAGCAGGCCGACCATCACAGCGATAACCGTCCTCGTGATGCCATGTTGTGCCAGGGAGATGACCATTCCGTGCTGCCGGTAGATGGTGAAATTTGGCCGGATCGCCGTTCCATTGCGATCCATCTGCCTTATAATAGCGTCATCGGCCGCGCTGTCGCGCAGAATCGGATGCAACGCGGCCGTGGCAGCACCGCGGGGCTCACCGTTCAGGGCCCCGCCGCGGGGGTTGCCGGGCTGGACCGATCGCCGGGAAGATCGCACGATGAACGACTGGTTGGACGCCGAGCACCACGCCGAACGCGCCCATGAGTTTCTCACGCTGGGCGACTGGCAGCGTGCGCTGCGCGAGATCGATGCGGCCCTGCACATCAACCCCGCGCAGGCCCCGTGGCACTACGAGCGCGGCCTGGCGCTGGAGGCTTTGGGACGCCATGCCGAGGCTATCGACTGCTTTGCCCGTGCCCTGCAACTGGGCGGTGAGGATGTGCCGACGCTGATCCAACTGGGCATCGCCCGCCTGCGAAGCGACCAACCCCAGGCCGCCATCGAGGCCCTCGGACGCGCCAACGAGATCGACCCCGATGCCGAGCCCGGCTACTGCTACCGCATCGAGGCCTGGGCGCGCCTGGACCGCCATGACCAGGCCGAGATGATGTTCTACCTGGCCCGGCAGCTCACCGACCGCTGCCCTCGCTGCTTCGACCACATTGCCCGCAGCCTCACCGCCCGCGGCAGGCTCGACCGTGCCATCTGGTGCCTTCAGCAGCTACTCGAACTCGAGCCGGACCACCCCGACGTCCTGGCCCGCCTCGGCCACGCCCACTGGCAGCGCGGCCGGCCCGAGCAGGCCCGCCAGTATTACATCCGCCACCTGCGTCGCCATCCGGGCGATATCGAGACGATGTACGCCATCGGTGTGCTGCTTCGCGAGACCGGCCGCCTCAGCGAGGCCGCGGCCCGGTTCCACCAGATTCTCGAGCTCCAGCCGACCCATGCGCGGGCCCACCTCCAGCTCGGCGAGTTGGCCCTGATGGCCGACCACCTCGATGCCGCCGCGCCGCACCTGTATCGTGCCCGCGAGTGCGACCCGAAGCTGGCCGGCCCGTGCCTGGGCCTGGCCCGCATCGCCTACGCCCGCCGCGAGCATGATGCCGCCCGCCGGCTGGCCCGGCTGGACCTTCAGCACCCGATGCGGACGCCCCAGCAGGCCCTGGACCTGGGCCACCTGCTGCTCGAGCTGGACATGCCCATCGCGGCGATCCCCCTGCTGACCAGCGTGATCGAGGCCACCGGCGCCGGCCCCATTCCCCGGACGATGCGTGCCACCGCGCTGCTCTACCGCGGCGTGGCCCGGCTGGTCAGCGGCTACCTCGACACCGGCATCGCCGACTGCCGCGCCAGCCTGAAGCACGACCCGGCCAATGTCCTGGCGGCCCACAACCTGGTGCTGGCCCACCTGGCCACCGGCCAGTTGAAACGCGCCGCCGCCTGGCTCCGCCGCGCCCAGCGCCTCGCCCCCTTCAACCCCCGCCTGGGCCTGCTGCGCCGCCGCCTGCGCCACGCCCGCCTGACGGTGCTGCTGACCAGGCTGGGGTTGCGAAGGCCGCCGCGAGGCTGAGCACGCAGGGTGGGTCAAGCGCAGCGGACCCACCGCCGCGTGCCGCTGGATACGGGCCGGCCGGAGTCGCAGCCATGGTGATGCAGCCGGATATCAGCGAGCTGATGCGCCACGCGGACCCGCGGTTCATCCTCGACCCCTTCACCCCCGCCTACCTGGGCCTGGGGCCGCAGCAGATCGCAGCGCGGGTGCGGGCGGGGTTGGGGGAGCTCGAGTCGTGTTGTGCCTGTCCGCGGAAGTGTGGGGTGGATCGGATGGTGGGGCAGGTAAAGGTATGCCGCACGGGGCGGCATGCGCGGGTCAGCAGCGTGTTTGCCCATTTCGGGGAGGAGGACTGCCTGCGCGGCCGGCGCGGCTCGGGGACGGTCTTCTTCTCCGGGTGCAACCTGCGATGCGTGTTCTGCCAGAACTGGGATATCAGCCAGAAGCCGGCCGGGGATGCGTGGCCGGCGAAGCGGATCGCGGCGGCGATGCTGCGGCTTCAGCAGGAGGGCTGCCACAACATCAACTTCGTCACGCCCGAGCACGTGGTGCCGCAGGTGATCGAGGCCATCGCCGAGGCCATCGACCTGGGGCTGCAACTGCCCATCGTCTACAACACCAGTGCCTACGATGCGGTCGAGTCGCTGCGGCTGCTGGATGGGCTGGTGGACATCTACATGCCGGACTTCAAGTTCTGGGACCGCGAAACAGCCAGGCGCCTGGCCAAAGCGCCGGACTACCCCGAGCGGGCGCGCGAGGCGATCGCGGAAATGCACCGGCAGGTCGGGGTGCTGCGGTTCGGGCCCGATGGCCTGGCCCGCCGCGGGGTGCTGCTCCGCCACCTGGTGATGCCCGGCCAGCTCGATCAGGCGCGGGCGATCTTCCGCTGGCTGGCCGAGTCGGTCTCACCGGACACCTACGTGAACCTCATGGGCCAGTACCGGCCGGCCCACGAGGTGGGCCTGCCCGGCCGCGACGGCCGCCCCCGTTACGATGAGATCAACATCCCCACCGCCCCGGATGAACTCGACCGGGCGTTCGAGGCCGCACGGGAGGCGGGGCTGTGGCGGTTCGATCAGCGGTGGTAGAGGCGGGGGCTTGGTAACCGGTGGGGAAGGTGTTGCGGTGGCCCGTGCGTTGCCCGCGGATTCCATTTGCCCTGAAAACCTGACTCCCTCTCCCGCCGGGCGAGGGCCGGGGTGAGGGAAGACACGCTGGGCCCGTCCGTATGTGCCCTCACCCCTGCCCCCTCTGCCTCCCCGAAACGAGAGTTGGCAACTGCCTCTCCCCCCGCCCCGGTTCAAAGCGCGGGCCATCCGCTGTACCATTCGCGGTTTGAACCTTTTCGGGAAAGGACCACGGCCGGCATGATCGATCTCAAGGACCTGCGCGAAAACCCCGACCGCTACCGCAAAGGTGCGGCGGACAAGCAATACGACCCCACCCTCATCGACCGGCTGCTGGAGGTCGATGCCGAGCACCGGCGGCTGCTGGCGCAGCGCGAGGCGCTGGCGGCCGAGAAGAACCGCATCGGCAAGCAGATCGGCCAGCTCGCCGGGCGGATCAAGAAGGCCGGGGGTGAGGAGAAGGCCGAGCTTGAAAGGGAGATGGCCCAGCTTCAGCAGCGCCCAGCGCAGATGAAGCAGCAGGAGGCCGAACTGGACCATCGGCTGGCCGAACTCGAGCCGCAGCGGGATGACCTGTGGCTTCAGGTCCCCCTGCCGGCCGATGCGGATGTGCCCGTGGGCCGCGGCAGCGATGACAACGTCGAGATTCGGCACTGGTCGCCCGAGGGCTTCGACCCGGCCCGGCCCTTTGCCGACAACCGCGGCTTTGAGCCGCGCGGGCACATCGAGCTGATGCAGAAGCTGGGCATGGTCGACTTCGAGCGCGGCGTGAAGCTGGCTGGCTCGAGAAGCTACGTGCTCACCGGCGATGGCATGCTGCTGCACAACGCCATCCTCCAATACGCCTTCCGCTACATGACCATGGAGATGGGCTTCACCGCCATGAGCGTGCCCGTGCTGGTACGCGAGCAATGCATGGTGGGCACCGGCTTCTTCCCCCAGGGCCGCGAGCAGGTCTACACCGTGGGCGACCCCGCCCGCTTCCGCGAGTCGCTGGGCCAGAGCGAGCAGGCCGATCCCTATACCGACACCTCGTGGGTCGATGGCTACCTCACCGGCACCGGCGAGGTGGGATTGATGGGCTACCACCAGGATGAGATTCTCGATGCCGACAGCCTGCCGCTGTGCTACACGACGGTGAGCACCTGCTTCCGAAGAGAGGCCGGCGCGGCGGGCAAGGACACGGCGGGCCTGTTCCGCGTGCATCAGTTCGACAAGGTCGAGCAGGTGGTCATCTGCCGCGCCGATGAGGCCGAGAGCCGCAACTGGCACGCGAAGATGATCGGCTTCGTCGAGCAACTGCTCCAGCGCCTGGCGCTGCCCTACCGGCTGCTTCAGTGCTGCACGGGCGACCTCGGGCCCAAGAACGCCGACCAGATCGACCTCGAATGCTGGATGCCGTCGCGCAATGGCTACAGCGAGACGCACTCGGCCAGCCGGCTCTACGACTACCAGTGCCGGCGGCTGAACATCCGCTACCGCGACCCCGAGGGCAAGGCCAACATCATCGCCCACTCGCTGAACAACACCGTGGCGGCCAGCCCGCGGCTGCTGATCCCCATCGTCGAGATGTACCAGAACGCCGATGGCAGCATCACCATCCCCGAAGTGCTGCGACCTTTGTTGAACGGCCGCGAGCGCATCGGCTGAGCCGGCGGGCCGAGGTGCCGAGCATGCATGAACTGACGACCGAACGGGTGCTCGATCAACTGGCCGCGCAACTGCGCGACCGCCTGCGCTATCGCATCGGCGATCCCGCACGTGCCGATCGCGGCGCGCTGGTCAACCCGCGGACGGGCCTGGTCGAGGCCAACGCCCCGGTGGCGGCGCCGATCTTTGGTGCGGCGGTGCTGCACCTGGCGGGAGATGAGGGCTTCCAGGGCGAGCCGTGGCCGGTGCATGCGATGCCGATCATCGAAACGCTGATCGCCGGGCAGCGCGAGTCCGGCTGCACGGACCTGCTTGCGTGCAACATCGACGCCGAGCCCGACACCGCGTTCATCATGCTCC
>PUMS01000351.1 GCA_003551485.1 Phycisphaeraceae bacterium
CTCATCGCTTAAATGCGCCTCGGGCAGCGACAAGACCCCGCCCAGGCCGCGGGCCGGCAGGTGCAATGGAAGTGCGACATGCCCATCATGCACGCGCGCATCGAGCAGTTCACCGGCCATCAGGTCGATGTAGATGTGCCCCGCCACGTGTGGCAGCCGCCAGCCGCGGATGCTCGACGGCGCCTCGGCCCGGTTGACCAGCGTCCACAGCCGGCTGCCGCCACGCTCCCACAGTGAAGCGAAAACCCCCCGCCCGGGCGCATCCACAAGCGGTGTCCACCGCTCGCTGATGAAGAAATCGGCGAATCGGCGCTGCACCGGGAGCATGAGCCCAAGCAGCGACCGGTCCCGCGGGCACCAGCCGTTGTAGCTGCCGAACACGTTCTCCCAGTGCAGGATGCCCGCCCCATTCATCCACGCGGTGTGCAACTCGGGGCTGTGGTCGCGGTGCCAGCGCCGGATCAGGTGCATCATGTGCCGCCGCTCGAACCACTTGTTGCGCAGCACGCCCGGCGCCGTCGAGTCGCGCAGCCACTGGCCCCAGGACATGTGATGGTCGTGGATGTATTCGATGGGCAGGTCGGTCTCAGGCTCGAGCACCGCCCCGGGGCGGGCGGCATCCAGCGCCTGTCGAAACTCGGCCGAGCCGTGGCGCATGGTGTCCAGGAAAATCCCATCGGCATCCACCGCCGCGGTCAACTCCACCAGCGCGGCCAGGTCCGGTTTGCCCTCGCGGCGGGTGGCGGTGTCCCAGGGGTTGTAGTTGAGCAGCAGCCGCGTGCCGCGGGTGTGACACGCATCCGCCAGGGGGCGCACGGCGGCAAGGCCGCCGGGCATGTCGCGGTAGAAGTCGAACTGGTTGCGGTCATCGAAGCCGATGCGCGGGTAGGCATGCCACAGCACGATCGCATCGTAGCCGCCGAAGTCGGATTCAGCCTGCTCGAGCATCGCATCGAGCGTGTAGCGGCCCGCGGCGGGATCGTAGAACCGCTGGTCGTAGACCATGATGAACCCGCAGCAGAACGCGCGCGCGGCCCAGGCCAGGTCGTCGCGGCGATACAGCGCATCGCTGTAGTCCAGCGACTGCCGCGCCGCCTGGCGCCAGGCGGTGAGCCGCCGGCGCCAGGCCTCGGTTTCGGCCACGCCCGGATCATCGGGCGCCGGGATGATGGCGGGATGAGCTTCGATCATTCTGTGCATCATCATGGGCATCAGAGGCGGACACGCAAGCAAGGCGGGCTCGAAGCTGGGCCGCCCGTTGCCCGGACACCATCAACCCGAGCAAATCACCCCGACCCGCGCGGGGACCCGCTCCGGGCCACCTCTGAGCCCGGGATGGCGTCACCGGTGCGCTGCCCCGCCATGCAAGGGCACCCGGCAGGTGCCTGTTTCTGCCTCGTCAGAGGAATGCAGGAGGCGAGGGGGCGGCCTGATCGCCATGCCGGACGGCCGGATGCGGTTTTCTCAGTACAATGGCGGCCAGCCGTGTGCGCATCTGGAGCGCGCATCTGCGGTTTCCCTCCTCCAACCGGTACAGGAATCGAGACTCATCATGCCAAGGTTCACTCAGGCGTCGGACATCAAGGTCGGTGTGGTCGGTTACGGCGGGGCGTTCAACATGGGCCGCGGCCATCTGCGCGAGATGCGGGAGGCGGGCATGACCCCCGCCGCCGTGGCCGAGATCGACCCCGAGCGCCTCGATGTGGCCAACATCGACTTTCCCGGCATCGCGACCTACAGCTCGGTCGATGCGATGCTCGAGAAGTCGGATGTGAGCCTCATCACCCTCATCACACCGCACAACACCCATGCGGAGCTGGCGCTGAAGTGCCTCGCCGCCGGCCGGCACGTGGTCTGCGAGAAGCCCTTCGCGGTCACCACCGAGGAATGCGACCGCATGATCGCCGAGGCCGAGAAGCGCAACCTGCTGCTGAGCACCTACCACAACCGCCACTGGGACGGCTGCATCCTTGAAGCGCGGCGGCGGATCGAGGCCGGGGCCATCGGCGACATCATCCGCATCGAGGCCCACATGGGCGGCCACCACCCGCCGCGAGACTGGTGGCGGGCCAGCAGATCGATCTCCGGCGGCATCCTCTACGACTGGGGCGTGCACCTGCTCGAGTACAGCTTCCAGCTCATCACCGCGAAGATGACCGAGGTCAGCGGCTTCGCCCACAGCGGCTACTGGGCCAAGCAGAGCAAGTGGGCTGAGGATGCCAACGAGGATGAGGCCTTCGTCATTGTCAGGTTCGATTCGGGCCAGTGGCTGACGCTGTGCATCAGCAGCATTGATGCCAACCCCAAGCGCGGCCAGCTCGAGATCACCGGCACGCGCGGCAGTTACATCTTCGACGGCCGCACCTGGGAGGTCATCCAGAAGGCCGACGATGGCACCACCGTCTCCACCCGTGGCACCAACCCCAAGAGCGAGTGGCTGGCCTATTACACCAACATCGCCAACCACCTGGTCAAGGATGAGCCGCTGGTCATCACCCCCCAGTGGGCACGCCGGCCCATCCACGTGCTGGACCTCGCCGGCCAGAGCGTCCAGGCCGCCCGCGCCATGGCGACCCAGCACCCCTGACCGCCCGGGTGCCTACTGCATAGGGCCCGGCCGGCATCGCCCTACGGCTTACGGCCTCTTTCCTTCCGCGGGTGATCTTCAGGCTTTGGACGGCACGGCCGGATCACGGCTGGTAGACCGCCGAGCAGCCCGGCGCTTCGGTGACCTCGCTCTGGACAAGGCGCAGGTGCCGGGGCAGCTTCGGCATCAGCGCGGTGGCGATCCACCAGGCGATGCGCTCGGCCGAGGGGTTGACCTTCAGCGCCCCATCCGGGCCGGCGAAGGGTGGCAGGTGGTTGAGGTCGGCATTGCATGCCGGCTCGAGCACCGCATCGAGCTGCTTCTGGAGCCAGTGGAAATCGACCACCGTCTCGAGCGCATCCAGCTGCCCGGCGGCGATGGTGACCGTGACCCGCCAGTTGTGGCCGTGCAGCGGCTCGAAAGTGCCGTCAGGCAATCGCAGCGCGTGGGCGGCACAGAACGTGCGTTGGATGCGGACCTGGTACATGGGTGGGTTCAACCTCTCCCCATAGACTACACACTCGGCATGGACACGCACCGGCCGCCGGCGCCGCTCGCGGGCGCCGGCCGCGCAGCGCGGTTCACCGGGCGATACATCTCATCCCCCCCGATCGCGCAGAAACCCATCACCATGCCGTGATGGCGCCGTCCGCGCTCAGATCCTTCGGCAGGGCGCCGGCGAATCATGGCGCGGGCGCATCGGCTTCAGGCCTTCATCGCCTGGCCAAGCGCGCGTGCGGCGGCGGGGTTGGTGGTTTCCCGGAGCACCCTGTTGAGCGTCTCGAGCTCGCCGGAGCGCTTGGCGGTGCGGACCAGCTCGCGAAGGTGCTGATCGCGCACGCCGCAGTAGTAGGGGAAGGCGTGCTCGAGCTGGGAGCGGGTGTAGGCCGACAGCGGGTCTTCCATCCCCGTCTGCGCCACCGCCCACTCGATGAGGCTGCGCGGCTCGCGGGTGTAGCGAAAGCTGTCGAGGGTCGCAGTCAGACGGCGATAGAGACTGGCGAACGGATCGGTCATCTCCTCGGGCAACTGCATGAGGCGATCGCCGCTTTGGCGCCGTTCGAGTGTCTCAAGCCATCCCTGGCCGTTACGCGTCGTCTGGGTCGTCATGTCTTTTCCTGTGGATTGCTCATTCGCCGTGGTTTCGGCGTGCGCGGCGGTCGCGTGGACCAGCGGCGCGAACCGTGTGTGTATGGTGACCCGTCCACGATGGACGAAATCCACCACCAGACGTTGGCCGGTTCCATTGGCCAATTCCGTTTGCTGTGCCTGCCGGACCACCCCGCTGCCCCAGTCGGGGCGGGCCTTGTGGATCACGACATCCCCATGTTGAAAATGCCGTGTCTGCTGCATCGTACCGATTCAACGGTCGCGCTGTGAAACCCTGGGGGGCCGCTGTGTCCTGCGGGGGATGGATGCCGGCTCGCCGATGAGCCTGACCCGCCGCAAGGCACGGGCGCGGCTATCCCTGGTCCCTCTACGACCTTACCCAGATTGCCAATCGATCCCGCCAGGCGGTCGAAGGCAGAGTGGTCCCCAGTAGTGACCGTCCTCACGCAGTCATTCTATATCGGCTCCAACGCCGGGGCAACTCGAGTATTGCATTCAGCGCCCCGCGCCCCCGGACCCCGGCGGCAATGGGCCGGGCGTGCGGGTACCCGGTAGGGTGAGGCAAGCCCCGGCGGAGCCACCGACGGGCGATGTGGGCGGGACCAAAAAAGGGTCCTGGACCCTTTTATGCGTCGCCGACCATGCCACCCTTTGTGCGAAATGCGCTCGCCATGGCTGCACTCGGAGGCGCTTTGCCGGGAAGGGAAGGGGTTTCTACACTGTCGGCCGATGTTGCCGCTGCTTGCTGCGACCGAGTTCAGCCATTACGGCCCGCTGGCGATCCTGCTGGTGATGGCCCTGCTTTTCGGTGTGGGCAATCTGATCATCACCCACATCCTCGGCCCCAGCCGCGAGGGTGAGCGAAAGGGCATCACCTACGAGTCGGGCGTCAACCCCATCGGCACGGCCCGGCGGCGGTTCAACGTCCGCTTCTACCTGGTGGCCATGACGTTTCTGCTGTTCGACGTCGAGATCGTCTTCCTCTACCCGTGGGCCACGACGTTCTCGAGCCTGCCCGAGGGCAGCGACCTCTCACCCACCTTTCTTGGCCGTTGCCTGTTCTTCATCCTCACCAGCATCATCGCCTTCACCTATGCCTGGCGCAAGGGTGTGTTCCGCTACGACTGAGGGCGCCGTGGCGGTGACCGCCCCGGGCTCGCAACGCCCTGTCGCCCACGACCCTACAATCCGGCACCATGGACGACCTTGCCGGCCCACCGCTGTGGCAATTGTGGCTGTTCGAGACGCCGGCTGCGCCGATGGCGGTGCTGATCGTGGTGGCGGTGGGGCTGGTGCTGCTCTATCACCGGCGCCGGCAGATGCCGCTGTTGAAGGCCGCCGGCATCCTGGTGCTGCTGGCGGGTGCCAACGCGGCCCTCGCGGCCGTGGTGCAGACCGAGCGCGAGCGGCTGATGGGCGCGGCGGAGGACCTGGTGCAAGTGGCCGGGCGGATGGATGCGGCGGCCCTGGAGGGGCACTTCAGCCCCGAAGCGTTCCTGGCCATCGGGCCGGGTGAGCCGGCGATGGACCTGCCCGAGTTGATGGAGGTTTATAAAGCCGGCGTGCGCCGCCACCCGATCCGGGATCAGGATGCGGTGATACACGGCGCCGATCTGCCCGGCGATGGGGTCGGCCGCGTGGACCTGACCGTGGGCACCACGTTCCAGAGCCGCATCTACGGCCAGCAACGCTTCCGCACGCGCTGGCGGATGGTCTTTCACCGCGATGGCGATGGCCAGTGGCGCCTGGCCGAACTGCGGTGGGTGGCCGTCGAGGGCCCGCGGCCGGGTCAGCAGAGCCGGCCGCGACTCGACTGGCTGCGGATGTGAGCGCGGCGGAGGGTGGGCGGCGTCTTACCCCCTGTGGGCGATGCCCGATCCTGACCGATCAAGGAGTGAATCCAATGACAGGAAGCAAAAAGTGCACCCCCGCGGCGATGCTGGTCATCCTCCTGGCCGCCGCCATGAACCCGACCGCCGTGCGCGGCTCCGATGGGGCCGCCGATGCCCCCGATGCGGCCGCCGACCAGGAGGCTCAGCCCGAGCAGGTGGGCCTGACGCCCAAGTTCCAGAGCGGTCAGGAGAGCCGCTACGGGCTGTGGTCGCGGACCCGCATCCACAACGAGGTCGAGTTCAACGGCCAACAGCAGGCGCAGCAGGCCCAGATCATCAGCGAGGGCGAGGTCGAGTGGACCATCGAAACCGTCGAGGGCGATGGCTCGGCCACCTGCCGCCTCACCGTCGGCTGGCTGGCGGTGGAGATGACCGGCCCCGATGGCCGCACCCGCCGCAACGACACCCGCAACGGCCGCGGCGATGATGAGGAGCTTCTCGCCCTGCTGCGCGCGGTGACCGGCCAGCCCCTCCGCGTGCGCATGACCGCCGATGGACGTGTGGACGGCATCGATGGCCTCGATGCCATCCGCCGCCGCATGGGCG
Source organism: Phycisphaeraceae bacterium (assembly GCA_003551485.1). Lineage (GTDB taxonomy): Bacteria > Planctomycetota > Phycisphaerae > Phycisphaerales > Phycisphaeraceae > B1Sed10-187. Next base: position 6,136 of record PUMS01000351.1, read on the forward strand.
AGGCGGTGGCCGGCGCGGAGGAGGCCGAGGGCTTCATCGACTTTTCAGAGATGGCCGCCACCCTGGCCACACTGCCCGGCGCCCCCGCCGCGGCCGAGCCGGGCGACACCTGGCAGGACCGGCGCTCGCGGCGGGTCGAGCCCGGTCGCATCGAGCTCGAGCTCGACTACGAACTGGCCGGCATCGAGGCCATCGCCGACATCCCCATCGCCACGGTGCAGGTTCGCGGCGATGGCCGTCTGGAGGTCGACCGCGCCCGGCTGGAGCGCGCCGGCCCGGGCGTGAGCATCGTGCTCGAGGACCTCGAGCACGACGGCCAGGTCATGTTCGACCTTCTGCGCGGCGAGGTGGTCGGCTCCCACCTCAACACCCGCTACACGCTCGACACGCGCCGCGAAGGCCGCGAGATGACCCTGCGCATGCGCCAGCAGGTCGAGCAGCAGTCGCAGGTGCTGCGCATCGATGAAGTGGACCCATAAAGCGCATCAGCGGGCTCGGCGGTGACGGAGGCGAAGATGCCATAGGGTGGGTAGAGCGAAGCTTTGCGAGCGACGGCTTCAACAGCGCTCCGCGCTAAACCCACCATTTGCGGCTACAGCGCGGGGCGATTGCCGGGTATACAAGGTCGTGCCGGGTGCATGAGGAGCGCCGGGTCCGCTCGATCGACACAATGCCCCGCTGCTCATGACGTGGCATGGACATCGCGGTGAGCAAAGGGGGGGGGGGGTGAGTGGTGGGGTTCGTTCGGCGGACCTCGCTCTACCCGCCCTGTCAGAATCCGGCCGTGAACCGTTACCAACGCCCGCCGGTCACCCGCAACCCCGTTTCACCGCGCACCGTTACGATACCGTGTCAGCAACCCCCATCCCGTTCGATGAGCCAACCTCATGTCCGACCACATTGCCCACCTCGGCATCTGCGATGACACCTTCCGCCTGGCACTGGTGCATCCGCGGATTCACCCAACCTTCAAGGAACTGATGACCGCCCACCGCGACGTCGCCCACCTCGGTTCCGTCACGCGCAGTGCCGACATGTGGTCGGCGGACGTGATCGACTGGGCACGCAGGCAATTGCAGGACGGCAATGCAGCCGGCGAGGCAGCGAAGGAGGCCGACCCGCTGGCGCGGCAGAAGCTGGCGTTCGTCCTGGGCTCGCTCACCCACCGCGCCGCGGACCGGCTGACCAAGCCCATCACCCGCTGCTGGGGCTCGGGCGATGACCTGGGCGAGGCCGGCGGGGATGCCAACGAATCCAAGATTCTCCAGGACATCTTCATCTTCCGCGAGGTCTACGGCTCCGGGACCGGCCAGCTCGCCGACCCCTTTACCGAGGCCACGCTCAAGCCCACGGTCAGTGAGGGCCAGGCGGCACTGGAAGGGACCTTCCGCGTGCTGCTGAGGCGGGCGCTGATCGCCATGCACACGCTCAGGCCCGACTGGGACGACATCCACAACTGGCTCACCGCCCTGCTCAAGGGCCTCCAGACCTTCCCCAAGAGCCTGGACCAGTACGCCCGTCTCGCGGCCGAGTGGGACCAGGCGAAGGTCAAGAAATACCTCATCGACAAGAACTTCTACCGCCGGGAAGACCCCGCCATCCTCGCCGCGCGCCACATCCAGCACGGCTCGACCGTCACCGCCGAGCAGGTGCTCGAGGCCCTCGGCGCCACCGACCGCACCCACAGCCGCTACGCCCGCGCCCTGGCCAAGGCCACCGACTACCTGCTGGCCGCCGGTGAGCTTTTCGACGGCCGCATCGACGTCGAACAGGCCAAGGAGCGCTTCGACGTCGGCGTGCCGGAGCTGTCGCTACAGGATTGAGCGCAGTGTCCCATGCGGCTGCGCCGCCCCCACGGGGATCAAAGGCGCGGGCGGCTCTCACTACCCTCTCCCCTTCCGGGGGCGGGAGAGGGGCCGGGGGTGAGGGCAGATTCGGACGCACCCCGCGTATCTCCCCTCACCCCAACCCTTTCCCGGAGGGAGAGGGAGCCGGATTTTCACGGCAGAAGCGGCGGCGGTCATCACGTGACCGTCTGGGGCTGTTGTTCGACCGCGGGCAGGATGCCGGGGTCGCCGAGCCTGGCCGCTGCGGCTTCACTTCGGATCAGGCCGCGGCGCAGTTCCAGCAGCTTCACCGAAAACGCCACGGCCGTTCCCACCTGCACCACCAGGCTCAGCATCGTCAGTGCCAGGGCGTGATCCAGCAGCACCGCGAAGGCGTCCGCCATGGCGCCGTGTTCGGCCAGCAGCAGCACCGCCCACACCAGTCCCACCGGCGCTGAAGGCGCTGCCAGGTACGCCGCCGTCACCTCCGCGCCCGGCACACTCGCAAAGACGATGATCGCCGCCAGCACCGGGCATATCCACACCAGAAACAGAAACAGCATCATCCCGCGCAGCTCGCCCCATGCACGGGCCAGGTAGCCGGCGGTGATCGAACCCAGCAGGGTCGCCACCACCAGCCCCAGCACCGGCCACGAGGGCGCCGGGCCATCGAAGCGGTCGAAGCCGCGGCCGGCGAACATCAGCAGCGTGAAGCCGATCACCGTGACCGCCATCAGACTCACCATCCAGGTGGTGGCATCGGCCTCATCGCTGCCGTGCGGAATCTCGCGCAGCTTGAGCTTGCGGGCACGGCGCAGCCCGCGAAGGTAGTCGTGCCGCGTGGGCGTGATCAGGTGGGCCAGCAGCAGGCAGAGCACGCCGCAGATCAGCACAAACCCGTAGGTGATCTTCTGCATCGCCGACTCGCCCACCTGGTGGAACAACTCCGTCCGCGCCAGGTACGGCCACAGGCAGCCGACCATCAGGCCCATCGCCGCGGCGTAGAAGCCCAGGGCATAGGACTTGGAGAAGGCATGGCAGTTGGCACGCCGCCAGCGCCGGTGCACGATCAGCAGCAGCGAGAAGATCAGAAGCGCCTGAAACAGCAGGGTAAAGACCGTCGAACCGAGCGTGAAAGTGACAAAGTGAACCACCCGCAGGTCCGCCGCCGTCTCGGCCAGGGTGGCCCCGGGCGCGCCGCGGGCCACCCAGCCCAACTCGCTCTCGGCCACCACCAGGAACGTCGGCCGCGCCGTCAGGTACTGGAGGAACCGGAACCCCAGGCCCGAGAGCTGCGGCACGATCAGGTACAGCAATAGCACCATGCCCTGCGAGAGCATGGCGGCGCGGCGGGGCGAGACCGTCACCATGCCCGCTACCATGGCCGCCGAGTGGTACAGCCATACGCTCGCCAGGCCCACCGCGTAGAGCTGCGCGATCCGCATCGGCGCCATCTCGCCGACGATGATCGCGTAAAGCGCAAACGGCATCGTCAGCAGAAACAGCACGTACTCGAGCACCGGCGCACCGAACATGTAGCCCACGATGCGGCTCGTTCCCGTCATCGGCGTGATGCGGTGGTAGTCCAGCAGGCCGCGCTCCTTGTCCGTGGCCACCGTCGAGGCCACGCGGCCGGTGCCCAGCAGCATCAGGATGAACGCCTGGAAGATCACCAGCGCGGTGAAGCCGCTGCGCGCCGCCTCCTGCGCCGTGGTCACCTCGCGCCCCAGCAGCGCCAGGTAGGTCAGCAGGAAGATGAACGCGGCGAAAACCAGCGTCACCAGCGCCCACGGCAGCAGCGTCCGCGGGCGAAGCCGCTCGCGGGCGAAGCGCAGGAACAGCGGGTTGTCCAGCACCGGAAGCTCCGGCGGCTGCCTGCCCATCAACTCACCTCCCGCGCGCCGATTTCGATGAAGATGTCCTCGATGTTCATCCGCTTCTCATCGAAGCCCACCACCCGCACGCCCCGGCCGATGAGCATGGCCAGCAAATCGGCCACATCCTCCTCCCCGCCGGTGAAGTGGACGCGCAGCTTGCCGTCCTCGCGCAGCACCTCGGCGACCTTCTCGAGCCCCTCGAGCAGCCTCGCCGCCTCCGTGCCATCATCGAGCACCCGGATGTGCAACTCGCGGTGCGGCTTCATCGACGAGATGATCTCGCCGACGCGGCCGGCCTTGACGATCAGCCCCTTCTGCATGATCCCGATGGAGGTACACAGGTCCGAAAGCTCGGTGAGGATGTGCGATGAGACCAGAATGGTGCGGCCCCGCGCGGCCAGCGCCTTCAACGTGTTGCGCAACTGGATGCGCGCCATCGGGTCCAGGCCGCTGGCCGGCTCATCCAGCAGCAGCACCATCGGATCGTGCAGCAGCGTCTTGGCCAGCACGAGGCGCTGCTTCA
>PUMS01000479.1 GCA_003551485.1 Phycisphaeraceae bacterium
ATGCCAGTCACTCAGGGGACTGCGCCGCAACCACGAGGATGAAAATGGCGGCCGCCTCTTTCTCCCCTCTCCCCCCGGGAGAGGGGCCGGGGGTGAGGGCGGGTTCGGACCGATTGCCGTGCGTCTGCCCTCACCCCAGCCCTCTCCCGCCCCCGGAAGGGGAGAGGGAGCCGGATTTTCAGTGAGCCGCTCCCCATGCGCTGGGCGCGCTGCGGGGTCGGTTTGCCCGCCACTTTCGGTCTTTCTATATTCGTAGCCCGCTGGATCGCCCGGTGGCCACGGGCGCGAGGGGCGAGCTTTGGCGACGCTGCAAGCCCCGTGTCACCCTACCGTTAAGCCGCGCGGATCAGCTATCCCACCCCGACCGGTGCCCAAGCTGGCCGTCCGCTGGGCCGCATCCACACCGATCGGCGCGGCGGGCATCCCCCACCCATGGCAGACCTCTGGACCGTTATCCCGCTGCTGGCCTGCACCTTCGGTGCGTTGCTGGCGCTGTTGCACGGCTGGGGACCGATCAATCGGCGCCTGCCCACCCACATCGCCGGCTGGGTGCTGGCCCTGGCGCCGCTGGCGGGGTTTGTCATCTATCTGCTGCTGATGCCGCGGATGCTCGAAGAGGGGGTCATCCAGTACAGCGCCCCATGGATTCCGGGCCTGGGCATCGACTTCAGCATCTATCTCGATGGCCTGGCGGCCCTGTTCGCCCTGCTGATCACCGGCATCGGCACGATGGTGATCCTCTACGGCGGCTACTACCACAAGGGCGATCAGTCGGCGTGGCTGTTTCAGCTCTACATGATGCTGTTCATGGTCTCGATGCTGGGCCTGGTGGTCGCGGGCGACCTGATCGTGATGTTCTGCTTCTGGGAGGGCACGAGCATCACCTCCTTCCTGCTGATCGGCTACCTGGGCAAGCAGGAGGCGGCGCGGCGGGGGGCGCTCAAGGCCATGCTCATCACCGGCGGCGGCGGCATCGCCCTGCTGGTGGGCATCATCCTCATCGCTGTGGAAACCGGCACGACGGACCTGGCCACCGTGCTGGCCAGCGGCGAGACGCTGCGCCAGAGCGTGCTCTACCCGGCCATCCTGGCCATGGTGGCCATCGGCGCGCTGACCAAGAGCGCCCAGACGCCCTTCCACGGCTGGCTGCCCGACAGCATGACCGCACCGACGCCGGCCAGCGCGTTCCTGCACTCGGCGACGATGGTCAAGGCGGGCATCTACCTCCTGGCCCGGCTCAACCCCGCGCTGGCCGGTGAGGGGCTGGACGCCTGGTTCTGGCTGCTGACCAGCGTCGGTTTTGCCACCATGCTGGTGGGCGCCTACCAGGGCATCCGCCAGCACGATTTCAAGGCGCTGCTGGCCTACTCGACCATCAGCCAGCTCGGCGTGCTGGTGATGCTGATCGGCCAGCAGGCCGAGATCGCCTTCAAGGCGCTGGTGGTGGGCATCCTGGGCCACGCGCTCTACAAGAGTGCGCTGTTTCTGCTGGTGGGCATCGTCGATCACGAGACCGGCACGCGCGATCTGCGGCGGCTGGGCGGATTGCGCGAGCAGATGCCCCGCACGGCGACGCTGGCCTTCATCGGCTGCCTCTCGTTCGCCGGGCTGCCGCCGCTGATGGGCTTCCTGGCCAAGGAGACACTGTTCGAGACCGTCAGCCACGGCGGCCTCGATCCGGTGGTGGCGGTGATCCTGTCGGCCGGGGCGATCGCGGCGGGGGCGATGATCTTCTGCCAGGCGGCGATCCTGCTGTTCGAGACCTTCGCCGGCCAGCCGGCCGACCCCAACCACCCCCCACACGGTCACGAACCGCCGGTGGGCATGCACATCGGCCCGTGCATTCCGCTGGTTCTTTCAATCCTGCTGCCACTGGTGGGGGTGGGTGTCACCGAGCGGTTTTTGGCCGCCGCGGCCAGTTCGGTGGCGCCGATGGAGCAGGTGAAGGTGTCGCTGGCGCTGTGGCACGGGTTCAACCTGCCGCTGCTGATGAGCATCCTGGCGGTGGGCACGGGCGTGGTGCTGTTCATCCAACGCCGGCCCTTGCGGGCGCTTCAGCAGCGGTTGGGCGTGGGGGCCTGGTGCGATGGGCTTTATGAGTATGGCCTCAAGGGCATCGACGGCGCCTCGTGGCTGGCCTGCCGGGTTCAGAACGGCAAGCTGCGGATGTACATGATCATCATGTTCGTGGGCATGGGGGTGCTGACGATGTGGGCGGGTCGGCCCCCGGCCATGGAAGAGTTGCCGGGGCTGCGTCTGGATGAGCCGTTCAAGATGCTGGGGGCGTTGGCGGTGGTGCTGGCCACGGCGGCGGCGGCGGCGACGATCGCACTCAAGCACGACCTGTTTGCGATCCTGGCTTTGGGCGCCTCGGGCCTGGCGGTGGCCCTGGCGTTTCTGATGATCCCGGCGCCGGACGTGGCGCTGGTGATGATCGTGGTCGACATCCTCATGCTGGTGATCCTGGTGCTGGCGCTACGCAAATTCCCCGAGGCCCAGCGCCGCGGCGCGGACGTGCTGGACTACCAGGAAAGCACACCCGGGCAGGTGCGCGATGCGGTGGTGGCCGGCGTCTGCGGCCTGGTGGTGACGCTGATCACCCTGAACGTGCTGGTGACCCGACCGGAGGTCGGCGTGGATGCGGCCACGGCGATGCAGGAGACCGGCCGCTTCGTCCGCGACAGTGCGATCGAGCCGTTCTTCTTCCACTTCTCCGAATCCGAGGCCGGTGCCACGAACCTGGTGGGGGGGATCCTCATCGTCTTCCGCGCGTTGGACACGCTGATCGAGGTCGCCGTGTTCGCCCTGGCGGGTGTGGGGGTCTACACGCTGATGTGGTATGCCTCGCGGCAGGCCGAGGACGTCGAGCCGCCCGACCCGCCGCACATGGCCAACCTGCGGGCGAAGGTCAAGGGCATCTTCGGTGTGGCCGAATCGCCGTTTGCCCACGGCCTGGCCTACGTTATCCTGCCGCTGTCGATCATGCTGGCCATGACCCACGTGCTCTACGGCCACGATCAGCCCGGCGACGGCTTCACTGCGGGGGTGATCATCAGCATCGGTGTGGCATTCTGGTACCTGGTCATGGGCTACGAGCGGGCGCGGCAGACGCTGGTGTGGCTGAAGCCGGTGACGATGGTGGGCCTGGGCCTGGGCCTGGTGACCGTCGGGGCCATCGCCAGTGCGCTGCTCGAGGGCAGCTTCTTCGCCGTGGCCGATTTCGGCGAATTGCTGGGCCTGCCGGTGCCGGCGGGGGTGAAGTTCAGCACCGCGCTGGTGATGGAGGTCTCGATCTGCCTGGCCGTGCTCGGGGGCGCCTCGCTGGTCATCGATACCCTCGGTCACCCCAAGGAGCACGATCCCGAAACCGACCGCCAGTTCGAGCGCCTCGTGGCTCTGGAGCGCCGCGGCCGGGTGACCACGCCGGAAGAGAACGTCATCATCACCGATCGCGAGGGAGGCCGCTGACGCCATGGAACTGCTGATCGCCATTGGAATCGGGCTGATGATGGCCGTGGGCGTCTACCAGGTGCTGCGGCGGAACCTGATCCGCTCGGCCATCGGGCTGATCATCATCAGCAACGCCATCCACCTGCTGCTTATCTACGCCGGCGCCTACCGCGGTGAGGTGGCCCCCTACACCACCGTCGGCGCTGAGGCCGCACGCAGCGATGCGCTGCCCCAGGTCCTGGTACTCACCGCCATCGTCATCGCCATGGGCGGGTTCGCCATGGTGCTGGGCATGATCTACATCTTCGGGGTGCGCTACCGCACCGGCGACATGGACAAGGTCGACCAGTTGAAGTACTGACATGATGCCCGAGCAAACCCCAATCAGTCACCTGGTCGTGCTGCCCGTGGCACTTCCCCTGCTGGGCATCGCCCTGACGCTGCTGGTGCGCGGCAACCGCCGGGTGCAGGGGCTGCTGGCGTTCGGAGCGATGTTCGGCGCGTTCGCCACGAGCTGCTGGCTGCTGGCGGAGGTGTGGATCAGCGGTGAGCCGGTGGTGTTTCACATGGGCGGCTTTCCCGGGCCCTTCGGCATCACGCTGGTGGGCGATCTGCTTTCGGGTGTGATGGTGGTGATGAGCCAGCTCGTGCTGGCCATGGGCATCCTCTACGGCACCGGCTGCCGCGACAAGTGCGCCCAGTACCCGACCTTCTACCCGCTGTTCCTGGCCCTGGGGCTGGGCCTGACCGGGTCGATGCTGACCGGCGACGTGTTCAACCTGTTCGTCTTCGCCGAGCTGGTGGTCATCGCCGGGACGGTGCTCACGGCCATCAGCGACGACAAGAAGGGCACCGAGGCGGCGTACAAGTATTTCTACATCAGCACCTTCGCCGCGATGGTCCTGCTGGTTTCCTGCGGCTGCCTCTATGCCTCCTACGGCACGCTGAACATGGCCGACCTGGCCGAGCGCATCGCCCAAGACCCCGACCGGCCGCTACTGCCGGTGGCGATCGTGCTGTTCCTGGTGTCAATGATGGTCAAGAGCGCGGTGATGCCGTTCCACTTCTGGCAGCCCGATTTCCATACCGCCGCGCCCACGCCCGTGCACGCGGTGCTCAGCTCGGTGGTGGTGAAGCTGGGCATCTACGGCTTCCTGCGGATGACCACGCTGCTGTTCGTCCACGAGGCCGAGACGGTGCAGACCTCACTGGTGGTGCTGGGCGCCATCGGTGCGGTGTTCGGGGGCCTTGGCGCGGCGGGGACGTACGATGCCAAGCGCATGCTGGCCTACTCGACGCTGGGCCAGCTCGGCTTCATCGTCATCGCCGTGGGCTGGAACACCCCGCTGTCGCTGGCCGCGGCGATCATCTTCGCCTTCAACCACAGCCTCATCAAGGCCGCCATGCTCATGCTCGCCGGCGCGGTGGGCAGCCGGGCACCGGTCAAGACCGCCGAGTTCGCCCGCATCGTGGGCCTGGGCCGCACCGTGCCCGTGGCGGGGCTGCTGTTTGTCATCGGTGGCATGGCCCTGGCCGGCCTGCCTCCGACCAACGGCTTCATCAGCAAGCTGGCGGTGTTCCGCAGCGGGCTGGAGATCGGTGAGTATGCGCCGCTGATCTTCCTGGCCGTGGCCAGTCTGGTCAGCCTGATCTACGTCAGCCGCGCCTTTCAGCTCATCTGGCTGCGGCCGATTCCCGAGGGTGTGGAACCCAAGAAGCAGGGCGACCTGCTGATCGCGCCGCTGGTGCTGGTGTCGCTGTGCCTGCTACTGGGGCTGTGGGCCCAGCCGCTGGTGCAACTGGGCCACGACACCGCCACGTGGATGCTCGAGGGGCGGGAGGAGTACATCCGCGCGGTGCTGGAGGCCCGGGATCAGTTGTTCGAGACCTGGCAACCCCCCGGACAGGAGCCATGAGCATGTTTCTGGCCTATGTCAAATTCTGGGTGCCGATGTGGCTGGCCTACGTCGGCTTCACGGCCAACCTCGAGCCGGCCAACCTGCTCCTGGGGGCGCTTCTGTCGCTGGCGGTGGTGTTCATGGTTCGGCCGCAGACGTCGTCGATGGCCCCTTCCCAGCTTCTGATGAGCCTGGCTACCCTGGTCGTCTACGTGTTCATCGTGGCCTGGGAGGTGCTCAAGAACGGGGTGGTGGTGGCACGCATCGTCATCACGCCGTCGCTGCCGATCAAGCCGGGGGTGATCGCCATCGACGCCGGCACCGATTCGCCCATGGCGCGGGCCTTCAGCGCCCACTCGATCACCATCACCCCCGGTGAGTTCGTGCTCGAGATGGACGATGCCGGAATGCTCTACATCCACAGCCTGGACATGGACCGCACCGAGCCCTCCGCGCAGGACGATCAGGCGCGCCGGATGCGCTGGCTCAACAGGATCGTCTGAACCCCTGACCCCCCTTGCTCCCGCTTTGTGACGGCAACGGCCCCATGCAGGAAGTGATCGACATCGCGCTCAACGTTTCGCTGGTGATCCACCTGGTGCTCATCGGCTTTGCGCTGTGGCGCGTCTGGTACGGTGAGAACGCCATCGACCGGCTCATCGCCGTGGACCTGACCGGAACGCTCATCCTCGCGGTGCTGGTGATCGTCACCCTGCGCGAGCAGCAGGGCCTGTACCTGGACGTGGCCATGGGCCTGGCGGCCCTGGGCTTCACCGGTACGGTACTGTTGGGCAAGTACTTCGCCGACCAGCGGCTGTCATGAGCCGGCGCTGATCGGCACCGTCGGCCCGCCCGCTGGGGCAGGGCCGGCAGGTTGGAACGAACATGGAACTGCTCTTTCAGCTCATCGTCCTTCTGGCTGTGGTCACCGGCACGCTGTTTTCCATCATCGGTGTGATGGGCATGATCCGGCTGCCCGACGTCTACACCCGCCTGCACGCGGTGGGCAAGGTCAGCGTCTTCGGCGTGGTGCTGCTGCTGGTGGCGGCCAAGACGCTGGGTGCGGTGGACTTTGGCAAGTCCATCCTGCTGGTGGTCTTCCTGGTCATCGCCGGGCCGACGCTGACCCACTCGCTGGCCGCCGCGGCCTACCGCATGGGCATTCCCGTCCGACAAGCCGTGCGCAACGACCTGGCCGTCAAGTTTCCACCCGCCGCGCCGCCGGAGGTCCAGCGCCTGCTCGAGAACGGCGCCGGTCCCGACGATGGCGATGAAACCCGGCTGGACCGGGAATCGCCCGACCGGGAGGACGATGAAGGCGAGACCGAAGTCCACCGCCGCGACGCCTGACTGCGCCGCCGCGCTCAGCCCCGCACGGCCACGCCGTGCTTGCGCAGGTGGGCTTTCAGCTCCGGGATGTCGATGATGTGGAAGTGGAAGACGCTGGCCGCCAGCAGCACGCTGGCCCCGCCCTGGGCCGCTTCCACGAAATGCTGCATCGTGCCGGCACCGCCCGAGGCCACGATCTGGGCCTTGACCGCCTGCGACAGGGCCCGGATCAGCGGCAGGTCGTAGCCCGTGCGCGCCCCATCGGCAGCCTTGCTCGTGGGCAGGATCACGTTCACCCCCTGCTCATCCAGCCACCGCGCCCACTGGAGGGCATCGTACCCGGTCGCCGTGCGGCCGCCATCGACATACACCTCGTAGCCCGAGGGCATGGCCTCGTTCTGGTCCACGTCGATGGCCACGGTGAGGCGGTCGGGCCCGAAGGCCTCGAGCAGCTCGGTGACCAGTTCCCGGCGCCTGAAGGCCGCGCTGCTGACCGAGATGCGGTCGGCGCCGGCGCCCAGCACCGCCTCGGCATTGGCCACATCGCTGATCCCGCCGCCGACGGTGAACGGCACCGTGGCCACTTCGGCCACGCGGCGGACCACTTCCAGCATCGTGCCCCGGTTCTCGACGGTGGCCGTGATGTCCAGCAGGGCCAGCTCATCTGCCCCGGCCTCGCAGTAGGCGCGGGCGCACTGCACCGGGTCACCGGCATCACGGATCTTGACGAAATGCACACCTTTGACCACGCGGCCACCCTGCATGTCCAGACAGGGCATGATGCGGACTTGGTAGCTCATGGAAACTCCTTTCGCTCGCTCGCAGCGCTGATGCGACCGCACAGAATAACAAACCCGCGCCCGAACACTTCATCTTCTGGTCCACGGGCGGCGCCGATGGGGCAGGTCGGGATGGGGCGGATTCGGGTTCGGGGGTTTCCAATTGCGTTGGGATGTGGGTTCCCACCTCCGGTTCCCGTACCACGGCCCCCGGTTCCCGTACCCCGGCCCCGGCCCCGTGCCCCCCGCAAGGGCCAGCGAGCCGGCGCAAGGCGGATTGGACGGCGGGGCCGGTTCGATGGAAGATTGGCGATGGGTCACGTGGACGGTGGGTAGAGCGACCGATCCCTGGCCCGAGGTGACAGGACCGTGACCTGACCGTCGGGTTGAGCCCGCGGAGCCCCAAGGATGAACACAGACGATCCCACAGGCGACGAACACCGCCAACGCGGTGTCCCCCCGGAACCCCCGGAACCCCCGCGAGCCCCGAAACTTCCCCCGGCTTCGGCCGCGGGGGCATCGGGTTCGGATGCGGCGATGGTCGAGTCGCTCAAGGCGTTGATCTGCCGGTACGTGGTCTATGGGCTGGTATTCCTGGGCACGTTCGCCGCGCTTCGGCCGATCACCCGGCGGTGGGGGGCGGATGCGTTCAGGGAAGGCCACTTCGTCGAACTGGCGCACCTGGGGCTGGCGGCGGGTGCCTCTGTGGTGATGTTCTTCTTCGCCTGGCGTTGGCCGCGATGGCGCGGGCTGCTGGCGATTCTCGCGGGAATGGCGGGTTTCGCGGCGATGCGCGAGATGGACTACATCTTCACCGGCCGCCTGCCGGGTGGGTGGCTGATCCCGGCGCTGCTGGTGGCAGGCATCGCCGTGGCCGTGGCGTGGCGGGATGGGCCGGTGCTGGGTCGCCAGGTCCGCCACTACGTGTCGACGGCGGCGTTCGGGCTGATGTGGGCGGGCGTGCTGACGGTGACGGTCTTCGCCCAGCTCGTCGGCCACGGACCGCTCCTGGACGACCTGGTGGACGGGCGCTTCGACCGCGACGTAAAGCGGGTGGTCGAGGAATCGCTGGAGCTTCTGGGCTACATGCTGGTGGCCATGGGCATGATCGAACTGCTGCTGAACCTGCGCCGCCGCGTGCCCCCGTCCGTGGGCTGGTGAGGGCCGTCCCGTCCCTGAGCGGCCGCCCGCGCCGGCCCAGGGGGGGCAACGGCCAACGCAGCGCTGCCGCGTGCCGGCGCGGGTATGATGGGCGGCGATGAGCGTGCAGACCCTCCTGATCCGCACGGCCGGGACCAACTGCGATGGCGAACTGGCCCATGCCTTCCAGCTCGCCGGCGCGCAGGTGCGCATCGAGCACATCAACCGGCTGATCGCGCAGCCGGCGCTGCTGGATCGTGCCTCGATCATCGCCATACCCGGCGGATTCAGCCACGGCGACGACATCGCCGCCGGGCGTATCATGGCCAACCGGATGCGACACCGCCTGCTGGAGCCGTTCACTGCCGCCATCCGGCGGGGCGCGGCGGTGATCGGCATCTGCAACGGCTTTCAGGTGCTGGTGAAGATGGGGCTGCTGCCGGCCTGCGACGGCGACGGCCTGGGCCGGCAGGGGGCCACCCTGGCCGACAACACCAGCGGCCGGTTCATCGACCGCTGGGTGAAACTGCACGTGCCCACCGACACCGTCTGCATCTGGACGCAGGACCTGGGCGAACTGACCCTGCCCGTGGCCCACGCCGAGGGCCGCTTCACCGTCGCCGACCCCTCGGTGGTGGCTGCCATGCACCGCCAGGGCCAGGTGGCGCTGCGCTACGACCACGATGACAACCCCAATGGCTCGATCGATGACATCGCCGGCATCTGCGACCCCACGGGCCTGGTCTTCGGCCTGATGCCCCACCCCGAGCGCTACGTGCACCCGACGCACCACCCGCAGTGGCTGCGCCTGGGCGAAGCGGCCTGGCACCACACCCCCGCGGGCCTGACGGTCATCCGTAACGCCGTCGAGCACGTGCGCCGCACCGGCGGGGCGGTCAGTGGCGCCAGCGGCGCTGCGACGGTGTGATTCTGCCGTGGCAGGCCGCGAGGTACACACCCGTCCCGGAGGCCCCTGAGCTGCTCTAAGGGCGTCACGCCGGGGGTTGAACTGGACCGCCCTTTCGGGAGGTGGCCGCTTCGGCGTGCAGGGCCCAGGTGATGTCGTCCTCGACACGGCCGCGCAGAAGCGACCAGTGGAACAGCCGGTCGCTGCGGTCGGTGATGTGGTTCTCATCGCCGATGTGCACCAGCGGCATCGGCCTGTACCACGGCTCGGTGATGGCGATCAGCCGGTCCCAGTGGCCCAGGGCCTCGTGCAGGTGCTCGATGGCCCGGTCACGGCCATCGCCCTCGTTATCGCCCTCGCCCTCGGCGCCGGCCAGGTGCAGCGACAGGGCCACGCCCGCACGCAGCTTCGAGGCGAAGTAAAGCGACAGGTGGCACCATGCCTCGATGTCGGCCAGCTCGCACTGGAGCGTGTGCGCCCGCGGGCTGCGCACCGTGTCGATGCCGCCAATGGTGGCCAGGGCCGACGTCGCATCGGCCTCGAGTTCATCGGCCAGTTGCAGCGGTGTGAGGCGGTCGGGCGGGGCCTGCCCGCCGCGCTGCTGAAGCGCGGTGTAATCGCGGATCGACAGCATCGCCGGGTCGATGGTGGGCCGGTCCATCAGTTCGGCCAGGGTGATCAGCGGCGAGTCGGCATCGAAGGTGGCCTTCCCGGCGGCGGCGGTGGACAGGAAGCCCTCGCAGTAGAGGGTGAGGGCCCAAGTGAAGCTGAAGAAACTGGCCAGCCGCAGCGGCATCCGGCTGGCGCGGGTCCAGCCCTCCAGCAGCG
>PUMS01000117.1 GCA_003551485.1 Phycisphaeraceae bacterium
ACCATCCCATCGCAGAGCATCTCGGTGTACATGCGGAAGGTCGTCAGCGGCGTGCGAAGCTCGTGCGTCACCGCCGAGACGAACGCCGCCCGGCGCTCGCTCAGCGCCAGCGTGCCCCGCAGCAGCATCGTCACCGCGCCGCCGGCCAGCAGCACACCGGCCCAGGCCACGGCCAGCGCCGCCGTCATCGGCGTCCACTGCCAGCGCGGCGGAGACGGCGGCCGGCCCGGATCGAGCACCACCGGCAGTGTGGCCATGCGGCGGGCACCGTCGTTGCCTGCCCCATCCTCGGCGGGCAGGATGCGGCCCTCGGGCACCAGGTCGGCGACCGACTCAGCAAGCTCGCGCTGAAGCCGCGGCCAGTCGAGCACCGCGCCCTGGACCACTTCCCGCTCACCCACCGCCACCCGACGCGCCAGCACCAGCAGGCCGCCATCGGCCCAGGTGGCCTGCATGCCGCCTTTGCGGATGGCCGGCGGCGAGTGCCACGGCTCAGCGCCCGATGCGCCGGCCAGTTCCATCGCATCGATGGGGAAAAACTGCCAGGTGTTTAGCAGCGTGTTGTCCACGTTGAAACTGGGCGGCAGGATGGCGATGTCGTCGAGCCGGATCGGCTCGGCCTGCTCGAGGCCTGCCCCATCCCGGTCACCCACCTTGAGCCCACCCCGCGGCATGATCTGCCCGTAGGCCGCGCGATGTTGGTATTCATCGGCGCTTCGCCGATGCTGGCGGGCCAGGTTGTCGCGGCCGATCAACTCGGCCAGTTCCTGCCGCTCGCCCGGCCGCTGGGCCAGCGACTGCGGGTCCAGCGCCACCAGCGGGGCCGGGTCATCACCGGCATCGGGCAGGCGGGCGGCCAGCGTCCGGTAGTCGAGCCGGTCGGCCAGTTGCCCAAGCAGGTCCGCATCGTGCTGCCACTGCCGGCGGTCGCGGTAGCCTCGGCGCTCGACCACCAGTTCATACAGCCGCCGGTCCTCGGGCACCTGCGGGGAACGGACCTCACCGTCGGGGTCGATCTCGAAGTGCAGCAGGATGCGCGGCGGGGCGTGGACCAGCAGGGGTGATTCGAGCAGGATCGCCGCCGCGGCATTACCCTCCGGCGCCGCCGCCGCGGGCCAGCCCGGGGCGAACAGCGACCGGTACTCGACGACGTCGCGGGCGTTCTCGGCCGCGATCAGACCCGCCAGGCTCGAGTCCATCCGCCACAGCGAGAGGCGCACGTTCTCCTCGAACGCGGCGTGGATGCGGCCGCGAATCTCGGCACGGTCCAGCTCGAGCCCGCGCCACGTCGCCCAGGACAGCGCCGCCACGGGCAGGCCCAGGCACGCGGCGAACAGCAGCCATGTCTGCCAGGGTCGCATCATGAGGGCATCGCCTCCGCCGCCGGCGGCCGCGGCGATCGCGGCCCGGCCGCTGCGAACATGTACCCCCTGCCGCGCACCGTCACCAGCAGCCGCGGCTCGCCCCCCTGGTCCTGATCGCGCAGCTTCTCACGCAGCCGCGCCACGTGCATGTCGATCGTCCGCGTGGTCACGCCCGCCGGGTCCAGCCGCCAGACGTGGGCGATCAGCTCATCGCGGCCAACGGCGCGGCCGGCGTTTCGGACCAGATAGCGCAGCAACTCCAGCTCACGCTGCGACAGCTCCCGCCGGTGGCCATCCTCGAAGCGCACCTCGCAGCCGCCAAAGTCGATGCACCCGCCGGGAATGGCCACCCGGTCCACATCCAGCGGCCTCCCCGGCGTCCGCCGCAGCACCGCCGCGATGCGTGCCAGCAGCTCGCGCACGCTGAAGGGCTTGACCACGTAGTCATCGGCCCCCAGCCGCAACCCCCGGATGCGGTCCTGCTCCTCGCCCCGTGCCGTGAGGATGATCACCGGCAGCGTCGGCCGCGCCTCGCGCACCGCCTCGAGGATCGCCAGCCCATCCGGCCCCGGCAGCACCAGGTCCAGCAGCATCAGATCGCACCCCAGCTCGAGCCCCTGCCTCAGCCCCTCATGCCCATCGGGAGCCTCGACCACGTCATACCCCTCGAACGCCAGCGCATCGACGATCCCCCGCCGAATCGCCGCATCATCCTCGACCACCAGCACCATTCGACGCCCATGGTTCACCGCACGATCCTCCTGGCCAATCCCCACCCCCCGACACCCATCCCACACCACCCCCATTCAGCGCGGTTGGGATACCTCAGTCCAAGTAAGGATAGGCCGTGGCAGCGATGGGCATTGTAAAGGCGATGTAACAGACCGGCGGGGGCCCGCACCCGCGAATTCGAGCCGTCCGCCTCAGCAGGCGCGTGCTGGTCGGATGAGCCGAAAGCAGTGCCCCCTCGAGCCGGGGAACCTGCTGTCCACTGCGCTTGTCGATGCCGGAGCGCGGCCGACGGCGGATGCCGTTGCTCGCCCCGAGGTCGATGCGCATTGGCCGACCTTCAGCCCGCCGGGCCTCACTCGTGGCGCAGGGCGACGATGGGGTCGAGGTTGGCCGCGCGCGCCGCGGGGTAGAGGCCGAAGACCACGCCCACCGTCATGCTGATGCCCACGCTCAGCGCGATCGCCCAGGTCGGCACGATCGTGGGGATGCCCGACAGCGACTCGATGCGGTCGGCCAGCAGCGGGCCCACGGCGATGCCTACCAGGCCGCCGATGCCCGCCAGCAGCAGCGTCTCGATCAGGAACTGCGAGACGATCTGGCGCTTCTTGGCGCCGATGGCGCGGCGGACGCCGATCTCGCGCGTCCGCTCGGTCACCGATGCCAGCATGATGTTCATGATCCCGATGCCGCCCACCAGCAGGCTGATGCCCGCCACCGAGGCCAGCGTCCAGTTCCAGATGCGCTGCTGCTCCTCGCGCTGGCGCAGGAGCTGAAGCGGCACCTGGACGGTGAAGTCGCCGTTGGGGTGGTTGAGCTCGAGCATGCGCTGGATGGCCGCGGCGGTGGTCTCGACGTTGTCCTCGTCATCGACCTGCACGATGATGCGGTGCAGTTCGCCCCGCTCGCGCTCGATCGAGCCGGCGGTGATGCGCACGTCGAAGTCGGTAAACCGCTCGCGCGCCACCGGCAGCGGGATGTAGGCGTCGACGCGGCTGTCGGGAATCTGCGTCTCGCCGCTGGCCTCCTCGTTCTGCACGATGCCGATGACCTCGTAGTAGCCATCGACGATGCGGATGCGGCTGCCGATGCTCTGCTCCGTGGCCAGCAGGCGGCGGGCGCCGTGCTCGGTGAGCACCACCACGTTGCTGGTGCGGTCCATGTCGCGCTCGCCCAGGATGCGTCCGGCGATGATGGGCCGGGGCACCAGCTCGAACCAGGCCCACGTCGTGCCCACCACGCGAAGCTCCTTGTTGCGCTCGCCCAGCCAGGCGCTGCGGCGGACTTCCTTCACCGGCGCGGTGCGCTGCACGTGGTCCAGGTGCTCGCGGATGCGGCGCTCATCCTCGTAGCGCAGGCCGTAGTCGAGCACGCGCGTGCGCTGGCCGCGGTCGTCGGGGGTATCGGTCGGCTTGACGCTTTCCAGCATGATGTTGGTGCTGCCCAACATGCGGATGCGGTCGAGGGCCTCGCGGCTGGCGCCCTCGCCCACGGCGAGCATGGCGATCACGCTGGCCACGCCGAAGACCACGCCCAGCATGGTCAACAGCGAGCGCAGCTTGTGCAGCAGCAGCGTCTTGGCCCCGAGGCGGACATCGCGGATGATCTTGATCAGTGCCATCAGCCGTTGCCCTCGATTCGCTCGATCTTCCCATCGCGCATGTGGATCTGGCCGTGGGCCCACCTGGCGATCTCGGCCTCGTGGGTCACCAGGATGATGGTCTTGCCCTGCGTGTTGAGGTCGCTGAGCAGTTGCATCATGCGCTGGCCGGTGGCGGTGTCGAGGTTGCCCGTGGGCTCATCGGCCAGCAGCACCTGCGGGTCCGACGCCAGCGCCCGCGCCACGGCCACGCGCTGCTGCTGGCCGCCGGAGAGCTCGGCCGGGCGGTGGCCCAGCCGGTCGCCCAGGCCCACCCGCTCGGCCGTCTGCTGTGCACGCTCGCGGCTGGCCGCGGCCGACCAGCCCTGGTAATAGAGCGGCAGTTCGATGTTCTCCTGCACCGTGAGCTGCGGGATGAGGTTGAAGCTCTGGAAGATGAAGCCCAGCTCGCGCAGGCGGATTTCACTGAGCTGGTCATCGGTCATGTCGCTGACATCGTGGCCGTTGAGCACGTAGCGGCCGGAGGTGGGCCGGTCCAGGCAGCCCAGCAGGTTCAGCATCGTGCTCTTGCCCGAGCCCGATGGGCCCATGATGGCCCAGAACTGGGCCCGCCGCACCTCCAGCGTCACACCGGCCAGCGCGCGGACGACCTGATCGCCCATGGGATAGTGCTTGTGCACGTCCTCGAGCACGATCACGGGCGAGCCCGGCGCCGGCCGGCCATCATCGCCCGCGGCGGGGCCGGATGCGGCCTGGGCACGCGTCGCGGTCGGGGGGGGCTGGGGGGTGACGGTGTCGGTCAGTTGCGTCGTCATGGGCTGCTCCCGCCATCAGGGCCGCGGCCGCCGCGGCCGCCGCCGGTGCGAGCGGGGCGATCGGGGCCGGGCGTGTCGACTTCGACATCGGCCTGGGCTTCGGCCTCGGGGTCGAACGGACGGGTGTCATCGGTCAGCGGCGGCGTCAGTGAGACGACCTCGCCGGCGCTGAGGCCGCTGATGATGTGCACCTCGCGGTTGTTGTCCAGGCCCAACTCGACCCGGCGCGGTTCGAGGCTGCCATCTTCGCTGACCACGTAGGCCGTGGGCCGGCCATCGACGCGCACGATCGCCTGCACGGGCACATGCACCGCATCCTCGAGCCGCTCGACGATGATCTCGGTGTTGCACGTCATGCCCGTGCGAACGTTCTCATCGACGTCTTCGAGGTACACGTGCGTGGTGAACAGGGTCAGGTCGGGGTTGGACCAGCGGCTCTGGGCATCGGGCAGTTGCGCGATGCGCCCGACGGTGCCGCGAAAGCTCTGGCCGGGCAGTGCATCGACGCTGACGCGGACGGGCATGCCCACGCGCACCTTGGCGAGGCTGGACTCGGGAATGCGGATTTCAGCCATCATCCGCTTTGCGGTGGGCAGGCGGATCAGGTCCTGTCGCTCGCGGACGCTCTGGCCTTCCTCGAGCGGTTCCTGGCGGCGCTGCCCGGTGGTGGCGTGAACGGCCATGCCTTCGCGGGGCGCGTAGATGCGGCCTTTGGCGATCTGCTGCTCGATGCGCTCGAGCCGATCCTCCTGCTGCTCATTCTCGGCCTTGCGGGCGCGCAGCTCGGCCTCGGCCTGCACGATGTCGGCCCTGGCCCGGCGCTTGACCCGCTCCAGGGCCATGCGGGTCTGCTCGACCTCGCTCTCGAGCTCGCGCAGGCGGCGGTGGTAGGTGAAGTTTTTCAGCACGTTGAGGTCTTCACGAGCCACCCGCACATCGACCTCGGCACGCTGGTAGGCCAGGAAGTCGCGGTCGCGCTCGGTGTCGGAGATGAAGCGGTCTTCGAGCAGCCGCTCGGACCAGGCCAGCGTCTGCTCGGCCTGCTTGAACTGCTCCTCGGCCAGTCGGATGCTGTTTTCGGCCTCCATGAGCTGCTTGGGAAACTGGGCCTCCCTGAACTGGCGCAGGTCCTCGCGCGCGAACTCGTAGTCGAGCTCGGCACGGGCAATGTCGCTCTCGGCCTGGCTGCGGGTAACCTCGAGGTTCTCGCGGGCGCGGATCAGCGAGGCCTCGGTGTTCTGCACGCGGATCTGCTGGTCCACCCGCTGGTCACTGAGGCCGCTGGTATCGAGCTCGACCAGCAGGTCGCCCTCCTCGACGCGGGTGCCTTCCTCGATGAGGAAGATGATCTGGTTCTGCCCTTCGAGTTCGCTGCTGAGCGTGAGCTGCTCGCGGGCCTGGATGGTGCCGCGCTCCGAGACACTGATCAGCAGCGGCCCCTGTCGAACCGTGAAGGTCGGGCCGGAAGGATCGCCGTCGCCGGTGGCGGCCGTCTGCGTCCATGCCACCACGCCGCCGGCGGTAACCAGGACCAGCGCGGCGACCAGCCAGATGTAGGTGCGCGCGTTTCGGCTCGGGGTGCTCATGATGAAGGTCTCCTGTCAACGATTCGTCGCGATCCAATCAACGGCGGCAGTGGCCCGCGGGCCATCGGTGGACGGGTGTTACCGGGGTCTGCCGCCACCGGGCCCACCGCCACCGCCACCGCCGCCTCGGCCTTCGCGGCCTTCACCCCGCGGCGGCCGCTGGGTGGGCGCGGTCTCACCGCCCTGCTGACGCAGGCGCTGCATCAGTTCACGGCGCTGCTCGGGTGTCATCTGTCGGAGCTGCTCGCGCTGCTCATCGGTCAGGTTTTCCAGCGCGCGGCGGCGCTGCTCATCGGTGGGGCGCTCACCTTCAGCGGCCGCCTCGGCGCCCTGCCCGGCGGCATCGCCGTCGCGGCGGTCGGTGCGGTCGGATGAGGGCTGGGCCGGTGTGTGGGCATCGGCGTCGGCGTCGACCTCCGCGCCGGCTTCGGCTTCGGGGTCGAACGGCCGGGTGTCGGCGGTCAGCGGTGGGGTGAGCGAGACCCGCTCGCCGGGCTGCAAGCCGCTCCTGATGTGCACTTCGCGGTTGTTGTCAAGGCCCAGTTCGACCGCCCGCGGCTGAAGCCGGCCCTGCGGGTCGACCACGTAGGCCGTGGGCTGTCCGTCGACGCGGACGATCGCCTGCACGGGCACGTACACCGCATCCTCGATGCGGTCGACGATGACCTCGGCATGGCAGGTCATGCCCGTCCGCACGTTCTCATCGACGCTGTCGAGGTAGACGTGCGTGGTGAAGAGGGTCAGGTCCGGGTTGGACCACCAGCTCTGGGCATCGGGCATCTGCGCGATGCGCCCGACGGTGCCGCGGAAGCTCTGGCCGGGCAGGGCGTCGACGCTGATGCGCACGGGCATGCCCACGCGCACCTTGGCGAGGCTGGACTCGGGCACGCGGATTTCGGCCATCATCCGCCGCGCGGTGGGCAGCAGGATCAACTCCTGTCGTTCGCGGACGGTCTGTCCTTCCTCCAGCGGCTCTCGGCCGCGCTGCCCGGTGGTGGCGTAGACGACCATCCCGTCGCGCGGGGCGTAGATGCGGGCCTTGCCGACCTGCTGCTCGATGCGCTCGAGCCTGGCCTCCTGCTGTTCATGCTCGGCCTGGCGGGCGCGCAACTCGGCCTCGGCCTGGACGATGTCGGCCGCGGCACGGCGCTTCACGCGGCCCAGCGCCATGCGGGTCTGCTCGACGTTGCTCTCCAGTTCGCGCAGGCGGCGGTGGTAGGTGAAGTTCTTCAGCACGTTGAGCTCTTCACGAGCCACCCGCACATCCACCTCGGCGCGCTGGAAGGCCAGGAAGTCGCGGTCGCGCTCGGTGTCGGAAATGAAGCGGTCCTTGAGCAGTTGCTCGGACCAGCCCAGCGTCTGCTCGGCCTGCTTGAACTGCTCCTCGGCCAGGCGGATGCGGTTCTCGGCCTCCATGAGCTGCTTGGGAAAGTCGGCTTCCTTGAACTGGCGCAGGTCCTCGCGGGCGAACTCGTAGTCCAGCTCAGCGCGGGCGATGTCGCTCTCGGTCTGGCTGCGGGTGACCTCGAGGTTCTCGCGGGCGCGGATCAGCGAGGCCTCGGTGTTCTGCACGCGGATCTGCTGGTCCACCCGCTGGTCGTTGAGGCGGCTGACATCGAGCTCGACCAGCAGGTCGCCTTCCTCGACCAGCGTGCCTTCCTCGATGAGGAAGATGATCTGGTTCTGGCCCTCGACCTCGCTGCGCAGCACGAGCTGCTCGCGGGCCTGGATCGTGCCGCGCTCCGAGACGCTGATCAGCAGCGGCCCCTGGCGCACGATGAAGGTCGGCCCGAGGGCACCGCCTTCACCCGAACCGGTCACGCGGGTCAGCGCCACCACCCCCCCGGCGGTGAGCAGAACGAGGGCGGCGATGAGCCAGATGTAGATGCGCGCGGTGCGGCGTCGGGCCGTCATGGCTGAACTCCTTGCGGGGGTTGCATTTCGGGTGCCTGGGGTGGCATTGGGGCCTGCGGGGCATCCGCGGGCTGGGGCTGCTCCATGGCGGGTGCCTCGGCTTCGGGGTCGTATTCGGTCCAGGTGCCATCGGGCCCCACGATCAGCACGCCCATGTCGTTTTGAATCTCCAGCTCGGCCAGGCGGTAGGTCACCAGCGCTGCGGTCAGGGCGTTCTGGGCCGCCAGGAGGCTGTCCTGGGCATCGAGCAGGTCTCGAATCTCGGCCCTCCCGGCTTCGAGAAACAGCCCCGTGCTCTCGACTCGGCGCTCGGCCAGGGTCACGGCCTGGGCCTGAATCCGCAGCGACTCGCGAGACTCGACCAGGTTCCGCAGCGTCGACCGCACATCGGCCTTGATCTGGTCTTCCAGCGTCTGAAAGTCGCGTACCGCCCGCTCCAGGGCGATGAAGCTGTCGCGGTAGGCGTGGGCCTCAGCGCGGCGGTCCAGGGGCAAATCGAGCGTCACAACCGCATCGTAAAAGCCGCGATCAGGTCGCAGCCCGAGGCTGGTGCCGCGCTCGGCGGCGAGGGGCGAGCCGCGTCCTTCACCCAAATCCGCTCTGCCCAGAAGGGTCAGCTCTGCCTTGAGCCGGTCGGCGGCCACGACCACCCGGCGCTGAAAATCATAGACCCGTCCCCGTGCGATGCGAAGGTCCAGCCGGTTGGCCAGGGCCAGGTCGATCGCCCGGCGCTCGGCCAACTCGAACGGGCCCTCACCCTCGCGAACCGGCGGCTCCAACTCCACCTCTGCCACCCCCGGAAGCTCTGGTACGTCCGGGTCCTCCGCCGGCTCGGGCGCCTCCATCGGCTGTTGCATGGGCGCAGCGCCCTCGCCGGCACCGTTCGGCGCCAGGTCGGCATCGACGAACATGGCCATCACCGATGCGCCATGGTCATGGCTGGGGCCGGTGCCCGTAAGGGCCGAAGCGCGCGATCCGGGCAGATGCCCGGGTGTCGATACGCCCCGGCCATCACCGCCAGGGTCGCTGCCGGGGGCAGGGGGGGTGCGGTGGATGCCGCGGCCCTGTGGCGGTGCGGCGTCAGGCGCATCGGCATCGCCCGGTTCATCATGCTCCGGTGGCAGCAGCCGGGCGCGAACCTGCTCGGAGAGGGCGATCAGCTCATCGCGGTCCAGCTCGATCCGCGCATCGGGCGGCAGGTCGAGCAGCCGCTTGAAGTCATCCAGCCGGCTCTGAAGCGTCTCCCGCGCGCTGATCCAGCGGTTGCGCGCACGCAACTCATCCTGCACGGCCTGGTCGACCTGGAACTCGGGCAGGCGGCCGGCTTCGCCCAGTCGGCGGGCACGCTCTGCGGCGGTGATTAGCCGGCGGTAGTTTTCCTGGGCGTTGACCACCTGGTCTTCCTGCTGGAGCACCGCCAGGTAGCTGCGGGCGACGCGGACGGCAAGCGTCTGCCGCTCGCGGTGCAGCCGCCAGATGGCGTAGATCGTTTCGCGCTGCGCCTGCGTGAGTGACTCGGTGACGATGTGGCGGCCGGCGCCGCGAAGCAGCGGGATGCTGACCGAGGCATCGGCAAACAGTCCCGCCGCGGTAGCGCGGTTGGGCGCCAGCAGCCGGGCCACATCCAGGCCGATCCGCCCGGTGAGGTCGATGCCGCTCTTGAACTTCTGGTCCAGGGACAACCGGCTGCTCCCCACGGCGCCGCTGACGGTCGGGTCGGCCCCGAGGTCGCTGCTGACGGTGCCGCGGATCAGGCCGCTGAAGGTGCCGCGGAACTCGTGCTCTGCCAGGTCCAGGTCCATCGCAGCTCGAAACACCTCCTCCTTGCTCGACTGATACCCGCGGTTGGATGCGGCGGCGACCTGAAGGCTCTCGGTCAGCGACAGCATCAGCGGCTCGTTGCCGGCCCTTTCCGCCGCGGCCCCCGTCTGCGCGGCGGGGCGGTAGGGATGGCCCTCCTCCGGCCAGTGCGGGGGCGGCCGGAGGGTGTCGGGCCCGAAGGACGCCTCATCGGTGATGGCCAGGTCCTGATCCTCGAGCAACTGCCTTCGCAGGATGACCGATGGCGGCTCGATGCTGAACGGCTCGGTATCGCCCATGGCCTGCCGCTGGGCCCGCTCGACCCGCTCGTAAGCCAGTCGGTCGGACCGCTCACGATGCTGGGTGGGCGTGCATGAGGCCAGCACGGCGGCGGCCAGGATCAACGGCAGCACCGCCAGGTGGTGGGACACGGATTGGGGGTTGCCTGGTCGGGTCATTCTGGGCAGGGTCCGTGGGCTTGGG
>PUMS01000274.1 GCA_003551485.1 Phycisphaeraceae bacterium
CACCCCCGGCCCCTCTCCCGGCGGGAGAGGGGAGTGAAGGCCCGGCTGGCCGGCAGGCAGCGGTGGCACGCCATGCGCTTCACTGATCCTGGGGCGGGTGCTGCTCGGCCACGCCGCCCGCATCGTCACCTTCGCCCTCATCCACCGGCCCCTGCTCATCGGCGGGTGGGGGGGTTGCGGGTGAAGGGTCGGTGTCGTGATCGTCGGCGCGGTCTTCCTCGGGCACGCGGGCGATGCTGGCCAGGGTGTCGCCGTCGGCGACGTTGATCACCCGCACGCCCTGCGAGCCGCGCATCGTCTGGCGCACATCCACCGAGCGGATGCGGATCATCATGCCCAGCGTGGTGATCAGCATCAGGTCGTCGGACCGCTCGACGGCCATGAGCGCCACCACCCGGCCGTTTCGCCGGTTGACGTTGATGTCGCGCCGGCCCTTGCCGCCGCGGCTCTGTACGCGGCGGGTGCCGTCCTCGGCGTGGACCAGGTACTGATCCAGCGGCGTGCGCTTGCCATAGCCGGCGGTGGTGACCGTCAGCAGGTCCCGCTCATCCTCTGGCAGCACGCGCACCATGCCCACCAGTTCATCGCCGCGGCCGAGGTCGATGCCCTTGACGCCGCTTGCGTTGCGGCCCATGGCGCGCACATCGTCCTCCCGGAAGCGGATGGCCATGCCGTTGGCCGTGCCCAGCAGGATGTGGTCGCTGCCGCTGGTCCAGGTCACGCCCACCAGCCGGTCATCCTCGCGCAGGTTGATGGCGATGATGCCGGCACGGTTGACGTTGCGGTAGTCGGCCAGGGCGGTGCGCTTGACGATGCCGCGGGCGGTGGCGAAGACGAGGAAGGCCTCCTCGCGCTCGAAGTCGCTGATGGGCATCAGCTCGCAGACGCGCTCGCCGGGCTTGAGGTTGAGGATGTTGACGATCGCCCGGCCGCGGCTGGTGCGCGGCGCCTCGGGCACATCGTAGACCTTGACCTTGAACACGCGGCCGGTGTCGGTGAAGCACAGCAGGTCATCGTGGGTCGAGGCCACGAAGAGCTGCTCGGTGACATCCTCATCGCGCGTCGCCGCACCGCGGATGCCGCGCCCGCCGCGCCCCTGCGTGCGGTACTCATCCACCGGCAGGCGCTTGACGTAGCCGGCGCGGGTGAAGGTGACCACCACGCGCTGCACGGGCGTGAGCTCGCCCAGGTCGAACTCGCCGGCCTCCTGCTCGGAGAACTGCGTTCGCCGCTCATCGCCGTAGCGGGCCTTCAGATGCTGGGCATCGTCCTTGATGATCTGGTAGACGCGGCCGTCATCGGCCAGAATGCCCTCGTAGTCCTCGATCTCGGCCAGCAGCTTCGCGTAACTATCGACAAGCCGCTCGATCTCGAGCCCGACAAGCTGGATGAGTTGCAGGCGCCCGATGGCTTCAGCCTGCGTGCGCGTCAGGTGGATGTCATCCTCGACTGTACGGTCGCGCAGGCGCTGGGGAATCTTCGGCGCGTGGGGATGGTCGGGCGGGATACGGAAGCCGCGCTGCATCAGCCGCTCGATGGCCTCTTCGCGCGTGCGCGAGGTGCGGATGAGGCGGATGACCTCATCGATGTCGCACACAGCGTAGATCAGGCCCTCGATGCGGTGGGCCTCCTGCTGGGCACGCTTGAGCCGGAAGGCCGTGCGGCGGCGGATGACCTCGAAGCGATGGCGGACGTAGCAGTCGATCAGCTCGCGAAGGCCCAGCGTGCGCGGCTGGCCGTCGACCAGCGCGATGCTGATGATCGAGAAGGTCGACTGAAGCGGCGTGAGCTGGTAGAGCTGGTTCTCGACCACCGTGGGGTCGGCCCCCTTCTTCAGCTCGATGACGACGCGCATCCCGCCGCGGTTGCTCGATTCATCGACAATGTCGGAGATATCGGTGATGCGCTCGAGCTTGCGCGCCTCGACGATCTTGTTGATGATGCCATCGTTCTTGCTCACCTGGTAGGGAATCTCGGTGACCACCAGGACGTTGCGGCCGGTGCGGGTCTGCTCGTGATGGACCTTGCCGCGCACGGTGACGCGGCCGCGGCCGGTGGCGTAGGCCTCCATGATGCCGCGCCGGCCGCAGATGATGCCGCCGGTGGGAAAGTCCGGCCCGCGCACGATCTGCATCAGCTCGCCCAGGCCCAGTTCCGGCCGGTCGATCACCGCGCAGATGGCATCGCATATCTCGCCGAGGTTGTGCGGCGGCATCGAGCAGGCCATGCCCACGGCGATGCCCGTCGAGCCGTTGACCAGCAGGTTGGGAAAGCGGGCCGGCAGGACCTTGGGCTCGAAGACCGACTCATCGAAGTTGGGCACCCAGTCAACGGTGTCGAGCTTGAGGTCCTCGAGCATCTCGATCGCGTGGGCGTGCAGCCGCGCTTCGGTATACCGCATCGCCGCGGGCGGGTCGGGGTCGAGCGAGCCGAAGTTGCCCTGGTTGTCGACCAGCGGGTAGCGGGTCTTCCACCACTGGGCGAGGTTGACCAGTGTGGGGTAGATGGCCTGGTCGCCGTGGGGGTGGTACTTCTTCATCGTCTCACCCACGATGCCGGCGCACTTGGAGTGCTTGCGGCCGGGGGTGAGGTTCAGATCGTGCATCGCCACGAGGATGCGGCGCTGGCTGGGCTTGAGCCCGTCGCGCACGTCCGGCAGGGCGCGGTCGACGATGGTGCTCATGGCATAGAGCAGGTAGCTGTCGGCCAGTTCCTGCTCGATGGCCGTATCCAGCGTCTGCCCGCCGCTCACCGGGGGCGGCGGCAGGTCGTCATCGTCGTGCCCGGAGGGGGGAATGGAGCCGTCTTCACTCATGTTTTCTACCTGTAAAACAAGCAGTTACGTTCATCAGGCCGAGCCGGGCATTCTAGCACAATTCCCCCCGACATGCCACTGACCGGGCGCCCCTGGCAGAGCGAAAACGTGCAGCGTGCGTGGCATGGTCAGCGGCTGTCCGCAGCCGATGGCCATCATCGTCGCGCCGGTACGTCGAACACCGCCCGAGGTCACCGCAACGTGGGCATGGCCATCAGCCGAAGATGCCCGCTGACCACGCCACCCGGTCTACGTGCATCTGCCCTGGACATGCAGCCTGCTCGATCCCCAGCGGACCTGACCACGGAAGGCCCCCCCCGGCCCGGTCAGGGCCCTACGCGGATGTCGCTGCCGGCGGACTCCTGCACCACCGCGGCGGGGTGATCCTCGACCGTGGCGGTGCAATTGGGGGCGTGGATGCGGCTGTTGAGCACGCGGCGGGCCCAGAGCACCCCGTAGGGCGGGTCGGCCGCGCCGCCGCCGTCGGGGCCGCTGTCGGCCGGGGCGCCGTGGCAGCGCGAGGGGGCGCCGGGCTCGGGCCAGTGGATGCGCAGGCCTTCCATGTCGAGGTTTCGCACGTTCTCGAGCACCACCGCCGCGTTCTGCCGCCGCGCTTCGAGGTTGCGGTTGGCGTACTGCGTCGAGCCGGTCTCACCGTCGGGCGGTGACAGCGCTGCGGCATCCTCCAGCGCGGCATACTGGAGTCGAATGTCGCGCAGCGTCAGGTTGTCGATGAACGAGCCATCCTGCGCCGTCAGCAGGATGCGGCCCTGAGTGCGGGCGATGATGTTGCTGATGTTGACGTTGCGGATCGCCCCGAGCGGCCGGGGCGGCAGCTTCAGGTGCTGCTTGATCTCCATCTGGATCGGCCGGGCGAGGTAGAAGCAGTCGAGCGTGTCGCCCACCAGGTTCGACACCGTAACGTCCTCGACCGTGCCCCCGTTCCAGATGCCGATGGTGAACATGCGGTGGCTGTTGTAGATCGTGCAGTTGCTGACGCTGACCTGCCGCACATCGCTCTCGGTCTCCTGCCCGATGCCGATGCCGATGCAGTTGGAATGGCAGATGCAGTTGGTGATGACCACGCGCTCGGTCGAGCGGGCCTTGGGTGTGGCCTTGAGGATGATCGCATCATCGCCGCAGCGCAGGTGGCAGTCGCTGATGAACACGTCGCGGCAGCCGTCGATGTCGAAGCCGTCGGTGTTGGGCCCGAACATGTGGTTGTCCACCCGCACGCCACGGAAGGTGACATCATCGCAGCAGTAAGGATGCACCGTCCAGCCCGGACTGTTGGCGATGCGGATGTTCTCGAGGCGAACCCTCCTGCATCGCCGCAGCTCGATCATGGGGATCACCCGCGGCGACCGCGCCCGCCACCACTGGCGGCCGGGTGCCGGCTCATCCCAGAACGCCGGTCCGTTGCCATCGATCACCCCCCCGCCGGTGAGGGTGATGTCCTGGGCATCCTCGGCGTAGACCAAAAAGTGATGGTCGTGCTCGTGGGTGTTGGCCACCGGGTTCCGCGGGTAGTCGGCAATGTCCCCCGAGCCGACCAGCACCGCCGCCGGGTCCACGTGCAGCGTCACCCCGCTCTTGAGCACGATCATCCCCGTCTCATACCGCCCCGGCGGCACGTACACCGTCCCCCCCGTGGATGCCACCCGTTCGATCGCCGCCGCAATCGCCTGCGTACACTTGCCGCCGGGCCGGGCGCCGTGATCGGTGATGTCGACAAAACTGGTGCTGGTGGTGGGCATTGGCAGGTCCTCTATCGCTGATGAACGCCCATTGTAACGTGATCACACCACGGCGGGGTAGGCGCATCGGGCAACACGGCCAAGGCGTGCAAACCGCAAAGACAAGCCCGATCCTCAAGCCGATTCTCATCCCGACGATCCCGGGCGCCGCCATCACGGCAGGTAGAGAAACCCCGGCCCCGTGTCGCGGATCAACTCGGCGAGATAGGCATCCATGGCGGCGTCGAAACTCACTTGCGAGGTGGCCACACCCGCGCTGAAGGCCACCCTCAACGTCTGGTACTGGTCGCGAACAGGTCGCAGCGCATTGGCGATGGCCTCAAGCCCCTGCCGCTCGACCAGCAGGCGCAGGATCGATTCGAGGCAGAGCACGCGCCCGGCGATTCCATCACGCACCTGTCGTAGTTGCGGCGCGGCTGCAAGAGCCCGCATGGCCCGCTTGTCACCGGAGGCCAGGTACAGCCCCCGCTGCTCGATCATCAGTGCAAAGACCAGCGCCTCACCCTCATCAATGGCCTCCACGGCGATCAGTTGCTGCAAAGTCGCATCCGATGTGGGGCGCTCGGTCAGCGGCGGGATTCGGCGGCAGGCCGTCAATGCCAATTGGCGGACACCCTCCGGATAGGCCCACGTCCAGCGGCTGCTTCGCTGCAACTGATATTCGAGGGCCGGCAGGCGCTGCGCATCGGCCGGTTGAATGCCGAGCAGACCGAGTGTCGGCATCAGCAGATCACTACCGGCAAGCAGGATGAACAAGTCCGAATCGATGACCAGGCGCCCCCGGATCACGTTGGCGCTTCCTCGGCGACGAACGCATGGGGCAGCAAGTGGGTAAGCAGCCGCCGGCTCGATTCGCAAGCGGTCTGGAACGTCACGTGGGCGTTCAGGGCCGATCCGATCTGGACATGGCCCCCACGATCACAGCCGAGAAGTTTCAGCGCGCCCTGTGCTGCCGCCCAGCGTTGGGCAGCGCGTCCGCACAGCAGGGCAATGGTGCCCGGATCGATCCCCCGTTGAGGCCCCAGTCTCTGGCCAAGCTCACTCAACGTCGCCACTGTCAGCGGCCGCGGCAAGGGAAACTCAGGCGATGCTTCGCCAGTAAGCAGGCTTAGACCGTAGACATCGGCCTGGCGTTCCTCATCGCTGGCATCGACCGCATCGATCGCGGCGTCCACCAGTGCCGGCGCCTTGCTGTGGACATGCCCGCACATGAGATGGCCAAGCTCATGGGCCAGATGAAACGCCAGCCAGGGCGGCCCGTCGCGCCGGGAGGCCAGGATGATCGCCGGCCGCTGCTCGATGAAGGCGGCCAGGCCATCGAAGCCTCTGCGACCGGGCAGGGCGCCGGGATCGATATCCGCCACGATGATGCCGTGCTCCCAGCACCATCGCAGCAGGCCCTGGAGGGTCACCGTCCGGTCCCGGGCAAGGATGTCACGACGCAGGTCAACAGCGGGCACCTTGCCGGCGAAAGCGGGCAACCCTTCGAGATTCAGGGCAATCACCCGCGCCACCCGCCGGGCGATGGTCGCCGCGGCGATCAGGTCATCATCACGGGTGGATGGATGGTGCTTGAACCGAAGGTCCGCCGCATCGGGCAGGCTCAGCGGCCGCTCGGGGTCGCGGAGTTGAGCGATCTCGATGCCGAGCTGACGTGCAATGGCGCTTTCGGCGATGGCCCGGTTCGCGGGCACCTCGGCGAGGTCATCATCCCACCAGTCGGGCAGCACCGCGGCCTTGAGGTAATCCGCGGTGAAACCCAGCGGCCTGAGCCGCTGATAAATGTCACGCATGTACCGGTTGTGCGCGATGGCTGCCTCCTTTCGCAACTGATCATATTACGGCCCGAAGGGATACCCGGTAAAGGATGCAGGTGCGGCGGTGGAACCGTCCCCGCCGCGCCGCCGGCCAAACCCTGTCACAGCAGCGGGGAACCGCTTTCCCCCAGTGCAAGATGTCAGGCAGCCGAACCGTTACCCTCGTCGCTCGACCCATGCGCCCACCCCTGGAGATTCCGTGCCTGCATCAACCCCCTGCCACCGGCTTGCCCCGCTGCTCATCCTGTGCCTGCTGCTGGGGGCCGCCGGCTCCGCCGCGGCGGGCGCTTCTACCGCCATCGCCGATGCGGTGCGTGGCGAGGCCGCAGACGCCCCTACCAACAACCCCATCGCCCGCCACTACGCCGACACACCCGAGAAGGTGCCGGGTTGGGTGGATGAACTGCCCTGGGATCGGGTGGTCAGCATCGAAGACTTCGAAGGCGGCAGCGACGGTGAGCGGTTCGCCGCGGCGGTGGCCGCGGTGGCCGACGGTGGGGGAGGGGTGGTCTATTTTCCGGCAGGCGTTTACCGGTTTCGCGACGACCTGCAACTACCGCCGGGGGTCATCCTTCGCGGCGAGGCGCCTCAGCACGTCACCGATGCCCGCGAGGACCACTTCGACCCGCCCACGCGTTTCGAGTTCCCACGCTACCGGCCCAGCTTCCGCGGTGCGGGCACGCCCATCGACACCGCCTTCAAGGCCATCCGCCTTGCCGACCCCCGCGGCGATGGGGTGGGCGTGGTCCACATTGCCATCAACCGCGGCCGCATCCGCTTCGGCGACAGCGATGACCACGCCGCGGGCAGCCGGCGGGTGGTGTTCGGCTGTGTGCTGACCAACGCCGCCGCGGCCGACCCCGGTGTGCCCGATGCCGACTACGGCCAGCAGCCCCACCAGCGCTGGACCGCGCGGCACGAGGCGGCCATCCACATCCACGCCGGCGCCGATGCCTTCATCGCCAACAACCGCATCCCACCCAGCGGCCAGGACAACTTCATCGTCCCCAACTACACCCTCATCCACCCCCACGGCGACAGCCAGCGTTTCCGCCCCGGCCAGCCCCACCGCGTGATCACGATCGAAGATGGGGTGCTGTTCGACTACGACAACCGCCCCGGCATCTACGTCAACCCCTACGCCGCGCGTGGGGCCACCCCCGACACCCACCCCCACTTTTTCCGCACCGGCGCCATCATCCGCGACAACTACATCTACTGCACCGGCCGCACCGCCATCCACTTCACCGGCGATGGGACGGTTGCGGCGGGCAACGTCATCCGCTTTCCCGCCGGCGTCTGGCGGCCCACCGCCACCGGCCGCACCACCACCGACGGCAGCAGCACCAACGACAACCGTGCCCTGACCATGCGCGGCTGGCGCTGGACGGCGAAGGACAATGACTTCATCGTCCATCCCAACCTCACCTTCCGCGGCAACATCGCCATCAACGATGCCGAGGGCATCATGCACGAGGGCTTCGGCAACTCCTCGCTCAAGGACGGTCGCATCCTCAACAACCGGGGCAACCGCTACATCTGCATCTGGCGCACGGATGTCGATGGCCTGCTGATCGAGGGCAACCTCATCGGCGATGACAGCGACCCGGCCATCCACATCTTCGGCGGCGGCCACCGTATCCGCGATGTGACCATCCGGGCCAACACGGTAATCGAAGGCGCGGTGCGCGTGACGGCGGGCGAACCGCACCACATCCGCATCCACGACAACACCTACAGGGGCACGCGCCCCGGCCGGCTGCGCGTGGGTGATGCCGCCTGGACGGGGGACAACAGCAACTTCGAACTGGTGGTCGAGTAACCGCCGGCGCACAACGGTGCGGCCTGCCCGGCGGGACCTGAGCATGGGTCAGTTGCGGCTGTCGCGCTTGGCCTGGCGGCGTTTGGTCTGGGCGGAGATGTGGCCCTTGACCTTGCTCACACCGGCGGCGCTGCGCACGTTGGCCTGGCGGCCGAGGGTGCTGCTGCTGGAGGCGGCGGCCCGGCCGCGGTCGCGGCGGGTGGTCTTCTCATCGAGCATGGCCCCGAGGGGGCTGGCGGTGCTGCGGGCGGGCTTCTTCTTCACCCGTGCGGCCTTCTTGCGGGCGGGTGTGCCGGCCCCTTCTTCGCCCCCGGTTGCCGCCTGGGCGGTGGACTCGGCTGCGCCCTTCTGCGGCTGCTTGCGCTGCTGGGCCTCGGCCCGGGCCTGGAGGGCAGCGAGGCGCTTCTCGAAGCGGTCGAGCGTCTGCTGGAACAGGTCGACCTTTCGCTGCGTGCGCAGGTTGCCACGGGCGGGTGTCTGGCCCATGGGCTCGCGCTTGCCACGCTGCTCGCCGCGCTGCTGCTGGGCCAGGTCGCGGTACTTGTCGCGCAGGCGTCGGGCGCGGCTGATTCGGGACTTGAGCCTTGCAGCGGTCAGGGGGGTAATCTGGGGCCGCAGGCTCTGGGTGAACAGTTCCAACTCACTGGCGGTGCACAGTTTGCGGGCCTCTCGGGTACGGATTTCGGACACGGCCGTGGCTCCTGCCTGGGTCATGCCGGCCGCCGCGCCCACTCCCACCGCGGGAGGGCGCCCGGCCGCGGTCTGCCCACCTCACTGTAGTGCCCAGCCGGCCTGGAAACGACCCGCCGCGGCCGCGAAAACGGAATTGATCGGCCTGCGGCGGGCGATGGCCGGCCCTGAGGCCACCCGCGCCACCCCGCGCGCAGGGAAAAAGGCCGCGCCCGGGTAAAAGGCGCGGCCCGATCATGGTGTCGCCCTTGGGTCGGGGCGGTCAGGAGATAAGAAACTGGGCACCCACATCGTGCAGGCCGGTGGCGATCCGTCGGCATCGCCGCACACGCACCCGCAACTCGAGGTGCTGGCCCGGGCGGGCTTCAAAGCTAACGTGCAGTTCGCTGCCGGGTTTGAGCGGGTCGGAGGTGATCAGGCCGATGCCCTGCAACGACAGGTCCACCCCGAAGCCGGTGATGGTGCCGGCGGGGTCTGCTGCGGCGGGCAGATCGCCGGCCTCACCTGCATCGCCGGCGTGGCGACCGATCTGCACCGGCTGGTGCAGCGGAAAGCGGCTGTCACCGCGCACTTCGGCCAACCCGGCGGCGCGCCGGGCGAGGCCCACGACGACCTCGTTGAGTTCGAAAAGCTGCTCCGCCTGGTTCAACTGCACTGCGCTCGTCATTACACACACCTCCCGGGCCTCCGGCCCGCGATGCAAGTGTGCAAAACAATGGTGGCCGGGGCGATGCATCCGGCCAGAAAAAGGCGGGGTCGCGGACCTGTTGTGACACCTGGCGCGGCGGGGTAAGGTGGACCTTCACGACGCCATGCCGCCCGGCCCCGATCACTGCCCCGCTCCGCGGGGCAACCGCGCCATTCGTCCGATTGATTGTGAGACGCCCACAACCATGAGACCCGCACTGATTGGCCGACATCTGCACCGAAGCACGCTGACGCTGCTGCTTCTGGCGCTGCTGGCGGCGTTTCTGATCTGGCCCATCGTGCTGACGGTGCGCAAGGGCTTCGAGCGGCCCGAGGGCACCGCGCAGTCGACCGGCTACATCCTTTTCAACTACGATCCAGACCCGCAGGCCGACGTCCTCTACCGCTACGCCGGGCTCAACCCCGCGCAGGGCGCGTGGGTCATCGGCCAGCGCACCGCCGAAGGCCACGAACACCTGGCCACGGCACCCAATGCCGCCACCGGTACCGACTACCTGCTGCGCGCGGTGGTCGAGGGCGATCGGCTGCGGCTGCTGGTCGATGGCGAGCCGGTGCTGGCCCACACTTTCG
>PUMS01000345.1 GCA_003551485.1 Phycisphaeraceae bacterium
CCTTCCTGTCGCTCTCGGCCCGCTTGGACAAGCGGTCTTCGATGGCCTGGTTCAACTCATCGATGCGGCCACCGGTGATGGCGCTCATCACATCGAGGGCTTCGAAAGCGTCCTTGCCATAGAAGACGTTGCCGGTCGAATAGGTCTGCCGCAGGTCGTTCTCACAGTAATGGCGTGTCAGGGCCGCACCCCCGAGCAGCACCGGCACGTCCATGCCATCGGATGCCATCTGATCGAGGTTTTCCTTCATCACGCCGACCGACTTGACGAGCAGGCCGGACATGCCGATGGCATCGGCGTTGTGCTCCCGGCAAGCCTCGACGATGTTATTCAGCGGCTGCTTGATGCCGAGGTTGACCACCTCGTAGCCGTTGTTGGTCAGGATAATGTCGACGAGGTTCTTGCCGATATCGTGTACATCGCCCTTGACAGTTGCAAGCACAAGCCGGCCCTTGGTCTCGCGGCTTTCCTTCTCCATGTGTGGTTCGAGATGGGCCACCGCCTTCTTCATCACCTCGGCACTCTGAAGGACGAACGGAAGCTGCATCTGGCCGCTGCCGAACAGGTCGCCCACGACCTTCATCCCACCGAGCAGGTGCTCGTTGATGATCGTCAGCGGGTCATGCGTTTCGAGGGCGGTGTCGAGGTTTGCCTCGAGATCACGTTTCTCACCATCGATGATGTGCTGCTGCAGCTTCTCCTCGATGGTGAGTTCCTTGCCGGTCGCGGCTGCGGGGCCGGCGGCAGCATCGTCGGGGAACAGTCCGATGAAGTGCAGAAGCGGATCGAAGCCATCCGGGTACTGCCTGCCGTCAACTTCCTTGCCGGCCCGGTCGCGGTGATCGTAGATCAGGTCGATCGCCGCCTGCCACTGCTCGGCATCGATCTTGTGCTGCGGCAGGATCTTCGAGGCATGCACGATCGCCGAGGTCAACCCGCGCTGCTGCGCCTCGTGCAGGAAGACACTGTTGAGCACCACCCGGGCCGCCGGCTTGAGGCCGAAGCTGATGTTGGAAAGCCCGAGGATGATGCCGCATTCAGGAAGCTCGTTGGCGATGCGTTCAATGCCCTCGAGCGTTTCCAGACCCAGGCGGCGATCGTCCTGATTGCCCGTGGCGATGGTGAACGTCAGCGGATCGAAGATGATCTCCTGTTCACGAATGCCGTATTTCTCAGTGCAGAGCTTGTGAATACGCCGCGCGATCTCGATCTTGCGGTCGGCCGTCTTGGCCATCCCCGCTTCCTTGTCCTCATCGATGGTCAGCGCCACGACCGCGGCCCCGTACTTGCGAAGCATGGGGCACACTGTTTCGAGGCGTTCCTCGCCATCTTCAAGGTTGATCGAGTTGACCACGCACTTGCCACCGGAAAGCTTCAAACCCGCCTCGAGCACATCCGCCTCGGTCGAGTCAAGCATGAGGGGCACGGGCACCTGCTGCACATAGCGGCGTACCACTTCCGTCATGTCCTGCACACCATCGCGCCCGACGTAGTCCACGCACACATCAAGCAGGTGGGCCCCGCCTTTGACTTCCGTCCGCGCCCAGGACACCAGCCCATCCCAGTCCTCTTCGGCGAGCATCTCCTTGAACTTGCGCGAACCGTTGGCGTTGGTGCGCTCGCCCACCATCAGCAGCGACGCTTCCTGGCGCAGCTCGACAGGACTGTAGAGGCTCGAGATGGCGGGGGCGAAGCTGACTTCGCGCTCGCCCGGGGCACGGCGGGCAACCTTGTCAGCGATGGCGCGGATGTGCTCGGGCGTGGTGCCGCAGCAGCCGCCGATGGCGTTGATCTTGAACTCATCGATGAACTGCGCCACCTGCTCGGCCATCGACTCGGGCGTAAGCGGGAAGATGGTCTGGCCATCGTCACCGAGCGTGGGCAGGCCGGCGTTGGGCACGATGGTGATGTACATCGGGCTGTGCTCGGACAGGTGCCGCACGTGCTCGGTCATCTCCTTGGGCCCGGTGGCGCAATTCATGCCCAGGCCGGTGATGGGCAGCGGCTCGAGGGCCACCACCGCCGCGGCGATCTCGCTGCCCAGCAGCATGGTGCCGTTGGTCTCGATGGTCACGCTGACGAAGATGGGCACCTGGTCGTCGCCATCCCACAGGCCCTTCTCGACCTGGGCGCGGACGATGCCGTTGACGGCGGCCTTGACCTGCATCAGGTCCTGGCAGGTCTCGATCAGGAACAGATCGACGTCGCGCCAGCGGCCCTGCTCATCGCGGCCGGCGGCAAGCATGCCCAGGGCCTGCTGGTAGTAGCTGTCCTCGATGTCCTCGTAGCTGATCTGCCCGAGGGTGACCAGCTTGGTGCCCGGCCCCATCGACCCGGCGACGAAGCGCGGCCGGTCATCGCTGCTGAAGCGGTCGCACGCCCTGCGTGCGATGGCCACGGCCTTCTGGTTGAGCTCGAAGGCCCGGTCCTGGAGGTCGAACTCGGTCAGCACGTGGGGCATGCAGCCGAAGGTGTTGGTCTCGACGATGTCGCTTCCAGCCTCGAGGAAGTCGGCATGGATTTTCTCGATGACGTCCGGCCGCGTGTCGTTGAGAATCTCGGGGCAGTTTTCCTTGCCCTGGTAATCCTCCTCGAGCGTGAGGTCCTCGATGGCGTGCAGGCTGGTGCCCATGGCGCCGTCGAACAGCAGGACGCGGCGGTCGAGTTGCTTAAGGAACTGGCTGTTGGGGAGGTTCTTGATCATGGTGTGGTTTCCGTGAAATCGACCGGCACCCGCCCGGCGGGCCCGGATGCATTGATCCTTTAATCCGGATGAACAGATGGATCATAGCCGCCCAAGCGCCGCCTGCCAAGCCCCCATGTGCACCCGTTTGAGACTGATTGATATAAATAATTGATTATAATAAGTTTACAATGTTCACTCCGCTGCTCCGCGACGGTTGCACGCCTGACGCCGCCATCCGGCACCCGCCTTCCACCGTCGTCTCCCCGCGGGACGCCCTCAGGTTGCATGATCGTCACGCGGCGATCACGCTGGGCCCTCCAGGCCCGCGACAGACCACTCCGGGCGTGCGGGACAGGCGTAGAGGGTGTGCGGCGCCTCGGCCGGGTGGGGCGGGGGCCGGCTCCGCCCGGCGGCTTGCCCCCTGACATTTCCCATGACAAGATGACCGTGACAATTCCATTGGCGTTCACACGCGGGGCACCGCCGTAGCGGCTCGTGGCGGGGGACGTTACATTTTCGGGCGGTTCGAACGACCGCGGAGACATTCATGGCCACGCAGAACGGTCCTGGCAACTGCCTGATCCTTATCTTCGGTGCCTCGGGCGACCTGACCCGGCGCAAGCTCATCCCGGCGCTCTACGATCTCTTCGTCGAGGGGTTGCTGCCTGGCCACTTCGCCGTGCTCGGGGTCAGCCGCAGCCCCCTGGATGATGATGCCTTCCGTGAGCGCCTCGAGCCCATGGCACGAGAGAACGCCGGCCAGTTCGACCCGGGGCGGTGGGCCGAGTACTGCCGTCACATCCACTACCACAGCGCCGACTCGACCACCCTCGAGCACTTCGACGGCCTCGAGCAGCGGATGCGCGAACTGTCTGAGACCCACGGCACCGGCGAGAACGTGCTGTTCTACCTGTCGCTGGCCCCGCATCTCTACGATGCCACGATCAACAACATCGGCGCGGCGGGCATGGTGACCGAGGGCAAGGCCTGGTGCAGCCTCAACCGCGAAACGAGGCCGTGGCAGCGGATCATCGTCGAGAAGCCCTTCGGCCACGATGCGGCCAGCGCCGCCCACCTCAACCGCGTGCTCGGCCGCGTGTTCGAGGAAGAGAGCATCTACCGCATCGACCACTACCTGGGCAAGGAGACGGTGCAGAACCTGCTGGTGTTCCGCTTCGCCAACGCCATCTTCGAGCCGGTGTGGAACCGCAACTACATCGACCACGTCCAGGTCACCGCCAGCGAGACCGTCGGCGTCGAGGGCCGCGGCGGCTATTACGATTCGCCCAGCGGCGGGGCCATGCGCGACATGATTCAGGGCCACCTGCTTCAGTTGATGGGCCTGGTGGCCATGGAGCCGCCGGTGTCGATGGCGGCCGATGACATCCGTCAGGAGAAGAACAAGATACTGACCGCCACGCGCCGGCCCACCGTCAACGAGATTCCCCAGATCGCCGTTCGCGGCCAGTACGGACCCGGCCAGATCGGGGGCAAGGCCGTGCCCGCCTTCCGCGAGGAAGAGGGCGTGGCCGACGACAGCCAGACCGAGACCTATGCCGCCTGCCAGCTCTACGTCGACACCTGGCGCTGGGAGGGGGTGCCCTTCTGCCTGCGCTCGGGCAAGGCCATGGCCCGCAAGACCACGGAGATGGTCATCACCTTCAAGCGCACGCCCCACTGCCTCTTTCGCGACCACATCCGCAACACGGCGGCCAACAAGCCCAATCAGATCGTGATCAACCTCCAGCCCAACGAGGGCATCCGCCTCCGCTTCGAAGGCAAGGTGCCCGGCGCGGGCATGTCGATCAAGTCGGTGGTGATGGACTTCGACTATGAGAAGCAGTTCGGCGCTGAGGCCCGCGAGGCCTACGGCACGCTGCTGCTGGATGCCATGCGCGGCGACCAGACGCTGTTCAAGAACCGCGAGGAGACCGAATCCGCCTGGCAGATCGTCCAGCCCATCCTCGACTACTGGCAAGCCTATCCGGCGGAGAACTTCCCCAACTACGCAGCGGGCACCTGGGGACCGTCCGAGGCCGACATCCTGATGGCCCGCCACGGCCGCCACTGGCACAACCCCTGACGCTCCCCACCGCGACCCGCACGGGGCGTACCGGCTTCACCGGGCCGTCCGGCGCCGGGTTTGCCGGCACGCCCGCGCCGGGACAAGAGGGGACGATTCGGGCGGGCGGGGGTAGAATCGGGTGTCGTCTTGCGCGGGTCCATCCGGTTACGGACTCGATGCAATGGGCCGAACGCCGGTTGCGTTGGGCCATAGGGGATGGAACCGGATTCTTTGTGAGGAGTCTGTACGATGAATACCCCCCGCTCCAGTCGGATGCCGATGAGCCTTTGGTGCGGCCTGTTCCTGGCCCTGGGGACGGGCCTGTCGGTGACGGTGCCCGCGGCGTCGGCCGATGCCCAGGCCGGGGCATCCTCGATCAGCGAGGAGGCGCTGGCCGAAGCCGGGGAACTGTTCGAGCGGCTCTACGGTGACCAGGTGCGCCGGCTACGCACCAGCCGCGACACCCGAGAGGCGGTCGAGATGGCTCAGCGCCTATACACCGCAGCGCGGTCCGATGACGTGGACGCCGCCCTCGCCACCCACCTGCTGGAAAGCGCCCACGACCTGGGGGCCCGCCATCGCTCGGGCTACGAACTGGCGGTCGAGGCGATGCAGCGGCTGGGACAGGTGGTGCCGTCAAGACGACCCGAATCGCTCAACCGGGCCATCGCCCTGGCCCGGCGCGCCTACGCCGGGGCCGATGGTCAGGCCCGTCGCCACTGGGCGCAGAATCTGATCGAGATGCACCTGGAGCTGGCGCAGATGCAGTTCGACGCCGGTGAACTGACCACGGCCAGCCGCACCGTGGCGCAGGCCTCGCCGTTCACCTCGGCCGCGGGCCGGGCCCATGGCGAGGATGTGCGCGTACTCCAGCGACGCATCGAGGACCTGATGCGTCTGAACCGGCAGGTTGAGACCCTGCGATCCCGG
The DNA here is from genome assembly GCA_003551485.1 of Phycisphaeraceae bacterium. Lineage (GTDB taxonomy): Bacteria > Planctomycetota > Phycisphaerae > Phycisphaerales > Phycisphaeraceae > B1Sed10-187. The sequence continues at coordinate 5,682 of PUMS01000345.1, forward strand.
CTCGAACAGAACCCGAACGATGAGGAACTGGCCACCCGCCTGGCGCTGATGCTTCTATTGGACCTCGACGACCCCACAGCCGCGCGCGAGGCGGTGGAGGGAGTCGAGGCCGAGTCGTTGCTGCAATACATGGAACTGGCCGGGCGGGATGCTTACGAGTTGGAGCCCGATGAGGCCTGGCGGCTGGCCCACTGGTTCATGGAGCAGGCCGACACCCGCCGAGGCGATACCGCCGCGAGGCTGTTGGCCCGGGCCGATGAGGCGCTGGAGACGCTTCTGGGCCACAGCGCGGCGGAGATCGAGGCGTCGCGCCGCACCGAGGCCCGATTGCTGCGCCAGAAGCTGGACGGCGAGATCCGCAAGATGGCCGCCGAGGGCGTGGCGGCAGCCGTGGGCGAAGTCTCGCGCCGGACGGTGAACCTGCTGGAGCACATGGGCCGGCCCCGCAGCAGTGCCGAGGGCGATACCATGCACCTGCACGATGGGCGCCTGCGTGTGGAGGTTCCCGAAACGGGGCCCTGGCACTTCGGGCCGTGGTTCCAGGTCACCGCCGGCTTCCGTTACGAGTTGCAGTCGCGGGTGCTGGTGTCGCGAGGCGGGCGGCGCCATGGGATATTCCAGTTCTACTTCCCCGTCGGCGAGACCAGGCTCCGGTTGCAGGTGCCCACCGGTGGTCGGCCTGAATCAGGACGGGCACTCGTCAGCGACGGTCGGCCGCCTAAGGTGTACGGCTTCACCGCCGGGCCGGGGCAGGACCTCGAGCGCGACCAGGAGATCAAGATTCGCATTGTGGTCCACCAGGTCGGCTCGAACGTGGAGATCCGCATTGACCTCGATGACCAGCAACGCATCGCCTGGCAGGGCACGGTGCACGACCTCGCCCCTCCTCCGCGAGATGCGATGGGCCACCCCCAGCAGTTCCGCATGGCGTTCCCGCCCAGCTTCCTGGGCTCCGTGCGTGAGTTGACCGTATCCGGCGACGTTCAGACCCTGCCCGAGGACACCGCCCGGCTGCCCTGAGAATAACTCCCTCTCCCTCCGGGAGAGGGCTGGGGTGAGGGGAGATGCGCAAAACCCGTCCGAACCGGCCCTCACCCCCGCCCGCTCTCCGGGTGGGAGAGGGGGGAAGAGCCTGCCGCGATTTGCATCCCCGTGGGTGCGGCGCCGGCGCATGAGACACTGCCCTGAGCAACGGGGGCCGAGGCATGTTTTTTCTCCCTCGGCGCGAACCGCCGGGCGGGCACGGGCGTACCGATCAATGAGACCGGAACCGTGCCCAAGCGGACTCGTGCCTCCTACTCTCCTTTTTTCCTCCTCCGACCACAGGGCATCCGTGCCCTGGAAGCCTGCCCGGCCCAACCGGTCAGGCTTTTTTTCGTTGCGGCAGCCGGGTAGGGGCGACTTGCCCAGAACCGGGCGGGTGCCGTTGGGGCAATAGCCTGGGATCGTGAGGCGTTACACCGCAATGGGGCCAGAGCCGGGGGTTGGCGATCGACGGCCGACTGCTCGAGATCGCCATTGATCTACCGCATGTGCGGAATTGCGGTTTGCAATGCCGGTTTTCGGACACGATTATGACAAATTGAGGAGTTGAACATGCCACGATGCCAGATGCTTGTGATGATCGCTGCCGCCCTGCTCATCGGGCCGGCTTGCACCGCGGCGGGGAACGCCGCAGCAGCCGCGCCGGACGCGGGGGCCGAGGCGAGGGATGCCACGGCAGAGGAATTTCCCGAGGTCTACCAGTGGTCCGTCCCCGTGCCCGGAGGGGGCAATGCCTGGGCGTTCCTGTGGGTGCCCCCGGAAGCCGACCGCATCCGCGGCGTGCTCGTGGGCGGCCGGACGCTGATGGAGCCGGAGTTCGCCGCCGATCCGCTCATCCGGGCCGCCTGTGCCGAGCAGAAGCTGGCGATCGTGTATTTCAACCCCTCGATCGGGGCCACGTTCGAATTCTGGCAGGGCGACATCGCTGATCGTTTCCAGCAGACGCTCGATGACCTTGCAGAGACATCGGGCTACGGTGAGATCGCCGTGGCGCCGCTGTTTCCCTTCGGCCACTCGGTGGGGGCGATCTTCTCCTCCCGTGTGGCGCGGTGGGCGCCGCAGCGGACCTTCGGGGTGCTGATCTTCAAGGCCGGCGTGGTACCGGTGCCCGGGCACGTCGATGCGCCGATCACCCGCATCCCGCTGGTGCAGGTTCAGGGCCAGTTCGAGGAGTTCGGCCGCGACAACGAAAGCCGCGAGGGCGGCTGGCAGGCCGGCCGGCGCAACCTCAGCCGGTGGCGCGACCAGGATGACAACTACCTGGTGAGCCTGCTGGTCGAGGTCGGCGGCACGCACTTCGCCTGGAACCGGCCCGTGGCCGAGCACATCGCCCTCTATCTCCGCGATGTGGCCGCGATGCGACTCGAGGACTGGCCCATCGATGCCGAGCAGCCCATCGAGCTCGACTGGGTGGCGCCCGAGGATGGCTACCTGAGCAGCATCCACGTCGAGCGCCGGGACCGGCCGCGCGCTGCGCCCTATGCCGAGTTCGAGGGCGAGCCGTCGGAGGCCTTCTGGCATCCCAGCCTTCGCGTGGCGCAGTCCACCGATGCGAGGCACGATGAGATCTACGCGAAGAAGCCGCAGTTCGTGACCTTCGTCCACCCCGAATCCGAAAACGTGATCCACCCCGGCCACGACCTGCGGCTTCGCATGGGCGCGCACTGGGTGGGGCCGGATGAGTTTCAGGTCGCGGGCAGGTTCCTCGATGAGGCGCCCCGCGGCTACGACCCGGTCGATGGCCCGGCCGGCCATGGTGAAGGCTCTGTGCGCTTCCGGCGGTTCGGTGGCAGCGTCGAGCAGGTCGGCGAGGACCGCTTCCGCGTGGTGCTCGACCCGCGCCGGGCGATGCAGGCCGACATCCTGGTCTACCACCCCGGCGATGATGAATACCGCTACGCCGAGCAGCAGGGCCGCATCGGCCTCAGCGGCCGGCTGACCGCGGGCGAGGCGCAGCGCATCCGCTTCGACCCGCCGGCCGAGGTCGCTGCCGCGGACCTGCCGCTTTCGCTCGATGCCGAGTCCACCTCCGACCTGCCCGTTCGCTACGCCATTATCCACGGCCCGGCGGTGATCGAGGACGGCAAGCTCCACCTGTCCGACGTGCCCGCCCGCGCTGCGGAGGTGCTCGAAATCAGGCTGATCGCCTACCAGTGGGGCAGCATGACCGAACCCCGCATCCAGAGCGCCGAGCCCATCGAGCGCACCATCCGCGTGCGGCGGTAGGCGCTGAAGCCCCGGACGGGCTCAGCCGCGAGCCTGGCTGATCGCCGGTGACGGGGCATGATCGAACGTGCCGGTCTTACCGATGTCGGTGCGTCCTCATACTTGCTGGGAAGACGCCCAACTGGACAGACGCTGACGATCCCGTTTCCTCTCGCGGAGGCGAGAGGAGCGGGCGGGTCTGCGATTGCCGGGCCGCCCGACCGGCGTAGGGGCGGTCACAGCCCATCGGCGATGGCCACCAGGGGGTGGGGTTTGAGGACGGTGAGGCGCTGGCGGCCGGTTTTGACCAGGCCTTGGCTCTGCCAGCGGGTGAGGGTGCGGCTGACGGTGTAGAGGGTGGTGCCGGTCAGCTCGGCCAGGTCCTGGCGCGACAGGGGCATGTTCACCGTCACGCCCTCGGCGGTGCGCTGGCCGGCCTGCTGGATCAGCCGCAGGATGGCGCGGGCGATGCGCTGCTCGACGCGCTGCGTGGCCAGTTCGATGCAGCGCTGTTGAAGCTCGCCGATGCGCTGCACCATCAGGCCCATGGTGTTCTTCATGATCCGCGGGTAGCGGTCCATCAGGGTGCCCATCGCCCGCGTGGACCAGGCCAGGGCACGGGTCTGCACCACCGCCTCGGCGTTGACCGGGTAGGTCATCCCCTCCAGCGCGGCCATCGCGCCGAGCATCTGCCCGGCCTCGATGAAGCGCAGCAGCACCGTGTGACCCTCGGCGGTGATCTCGGTGATGCGCACGCGGCCATCGAGCACCACGTAGAACGTCTGTGCCGGCCGGCGCTGGCGGAAGATCACTGTGCTCGGCCGCAGCGCCCACAGCCGCGCATCGGCGTGGATGCGGGCCAGGGCCTTCTCATCCAGGCCGGTGAACAACTCGATGGGCTTGAGGGCCTCGATGTGGGCACGGTCGGCGACGGTGGTGGGCATCCTGACATCCTGGCGTGGCGGGCGGGCCGGGGGGCCGGGGTGGCGCGGGCCCGTGGGTGAGAAGGCGTGCAGCCGCCGCCTGGCCCTTCCGGGGGGCTTCCGGGGGGCTTCCGGGGCCAGGGCGAACGCACGTAGC
>PUMS01000087.1 GCA_003551485.1 Phycisphaeraceae bacterium
CGGCGGGCTGGCGGCGTTTGTCCTTCTTTTTCGGTTTTGCGTTCTTCTGGCCCGCCGGGCCGAGCATGGTCAGTTCCAGTTTACGCGCCCACGGCTCCACCTTCACGATCTGCACACGCAGCCGATCGCCGATCTGGAGCGTGGCGCCGCTGCGCTGGCCGGTCATGGCACCGGTCTGGCGGTTGAGCCGCCACCGCTCATCGGCAGAGCCGATGCCGCTGATCTGGTCCGACGTGAGCATCCCATCGACCAGGTACTTGTCGAGTTGCACGTACAGGCCCTGGCTGGTCACGCCCGTCACCGTGCCGTGGAAGGTCTCACCGGTGAGCTGCTCGAGCAGCTCGAGCACCAGGTAGGTTCGCAGGTCGCGCTCCGCCGCTTCGGCATTGCGCTCGGTGACCGAGCAGTGGCGGCCGAGCTGGATCAGCGTGTTCTCATCGGCCATCTGCTCGTGGGAGGCCAGGCGGCGGCCCAGCGACCGCGCCTTCATCCGCGGGTGCTTTCGCCGCAATTCGAGAAAGGCCGAGAGCCCGCGGTGTACGATCAGGTCGGGGTAGCGCCGGATCGGGCTGGTGAAGTGCGTGTAGTGGTCGCTGGCCAGGGCGAAGTGGCCGATGAGCATCGGCGAGTATTCGGCCCGCGCCAGGGTCTGCAACACCGCCAGGTGGATCGCGTGCTGGGCCGGCTTGCCCTCGACGCTGCTGAGCAGTTGCTGAAGCTGCTGCCGCGTGGGATTGGCCGGGATGTTGTACCCGGCCACGCGGGCGAACATGCGCAGCTCCTGGAGGTCGCCGCCGGGCGGGTCGGCGTGGATGCGCCGGATCATGGGCACATCGAGGTTGTCGAACAGCCTCGCCGCCACCTCGTTGGCCTCGACCATGAACATCTCGATGATGCGGTGGGTGAAGGCATCATCCTCGGGCACGGCGTCGATGACGCGGCCGGATTCGTCGAACACCAGCTCGACCTCGGGCAGGTCCAGTACGATCATGCCCGCCGCCAGCCGCCGCTGGCGGATGCGCCGTGCCAGTTCATCCATGTGGCGAAGCGCCTGGATGAGCGGGTCGCTGTAGACCGGCTCGGCCCGGGCCTGGCGCCGGGCCTCCTCGAGGTCGCCGTCGATCAGCGCCTGCGCTTCGAGGTAGGTCAGCCGCTTGGCCGAGCGGATGGCGGTGCGCGCCATGCGTTCGGCCACGACCTTGCCCTCGCGGTCGTAGCGGATGAATGCGCTCATGGTGTAGCGCACCACCCCCTCCTGGAGCGAGCAGACGCCGTTGGAGAGGATCTCGGGCAGCATCGGCACCACCCTTCGCGGCAGGTAGACGCTGTTGCCGCGCTCGTAGGCCGTCTCATCCAGGGCGGAGCCGGCCTCGACGAAGTGGGACACGTCCGCGATGTGCACGGCCAGTTCCCAGGCCGCCGAGTCCTTTTCCTTGCCCGGATCGAGCCTGCGGATGCCGATGGCATCGTCGTAGTCGCGGGCGTCGGGCGGGTCGATGGTGAGGGTGAAGGACCCGGTGTGGTCCTCGCGGCCGGTGAGGTCCTCGGGGTCGAACCGGTGCGAGACCTGGCGCGCCGCCTCGAGCACCGCCTCATCGAAGCCTTCCTTGATCCGGTAGGCGCGCATCACCGCGGCGGTCTCGACGTCCGGCTCGCCGCGTTGGCCGAGTACCTCGATGATCACACCCTCGGCCACGCTCTCGGAGCCGGGGTACTCGACCAGTTCGATGACGACCTTGTCGCCCTCGTGGGCATCGCGCGCGTGCGGGTCGCGGATGAGCACCGGCTCGGGCACGGCGTTGCCGTCGACCATCACCAGCCACCGGCCGCCGCGCTTGACCAGGTTGCCCACGTAGCGGTGGTCGCCGCGCTGGAGAATCTCGATGATGCGGCCCACGTAGGGTGAGCGCTCATCCTGGGGCCCGCTGCCGCCGCGGCGGGGCTGGTGCAGCACCCGGGCCCGCACACGGTCGCCGGTCATCGCATCGCCGGTCTGGCCCGGTGGGATGAACAGGTCGCCGTGGGCCACGGGCGAATCGGGCACGAGGAAGCCGAAGCCGCGCTCGTGACGGCGGAACACCCCGGTCATCTCCCGGCCCGGCGGCGGCAGCACCACCCCGCGGTCGTCGAGCACCACCGTGCCGGCCTCGGCCAGCGTGTTGACCGTCTTGCGGAACTCCTCGTAGGCATCGGGCTCGATGCCCAGGTCCTCAGCCAGTGCCCGGAGGCCGCGCGGCCGGTATCGCCGGTCGGAAAGGTGGGTCAGGATGCGTCCTGAGAAGCGGTTGGTCATGGTCGTTCCCATCCGTGGTGGCCGGGGCGCGGGCCCGGGCCCAGCAGGAGTGCCGGTGGCACCCGATCCCCCCCAAGCCCGATGCCCCCCCGCCATCTGGCCCCGGAGCATCCGGCACACCCGCGCGGGGGGCCGCTCCGCCGCGAACTTCCCACGCGCCTCGCCGATCCGCCCGCCGCGCGGACCGCGCGGCGATTCGTCGGCGACGATGCCCGCGGCTATGCTAACTGCTGCGGTTGCCTGATTACAGCCGCCCTGGCCGCCCAATCGTAGTCGCAACGCCGCCCAACCACGACCTGACTGATGGAAGCCCCGACCATGGCCACCACCGAAGAGGTCCTTCAAGCCGCACGAAACCTCGGCTCGCTCATCCGAAGCCACGAGGCCGCCGACCGCATGCAGCAGGCCCTGGAAAAGGTCCGGCAGGACACCGACGCCCAGCGCCTGCTCAACGACTACAACCGCCACCTCGAGGCCGTCGCCGAGAAGGATGCCCAGGGCAAGCCCATCGAGGTCGAGGACAAACGCAAGCTCGAGCAGTTGCAGAACCGCATCGCCACCACGCCCGCACTGCGCGACTTCCAACTGGCCCAGATGGACTACGTCGACCTGATGCGACAGGTCGATCAAGCCATCTCCGACCAGACCCCCCCCGGAAGTGCCCCCGGAAGCACCCCCGCCCCCGGAAGTGCCCCCGGAATCCCTGGAAGTGCCCCCGGCAGCGCACCGGGATCGGGCCTGGGCGGTGGGCCCACCGATCCGCCGCCGATGGGCCGGCCCGGTTCCTGATCGCCCCTGTCCCGCTTGCCTGACCGGTTCGGGCACGCGGCGGCGTCATATCATTGAGTCGGCCCCGTCGGGCCGGCGGACCATGCCCTCCGCCGGCCGCAGCAAGATGGTGGGCCACACCGGGGATCGGCGCGCGTGCCGGGCGAATGGGTCCGGTTCGGCGGTGCCATGGAGGTTCTCAGCCATGTCCGTGTGTTCCAGTCACCTTTCCGCGTCCCTGTGCATCGCCGCGGTGCTCATCGTCGCCCTCGCCGCCCCTTCGGAGCGGTCCATCCTGCCTGTTGCCGCAGTGGGCCCGGCCGCCGCCGCGGCCGCCGGTGGCGAGGGTGGCATCTCGACCCTGCCGCCGGGTATCACCCCCTCGGTCGAGCGGGCGATCCAGTCGGGTTTGCGCCACCTGGCCAACACCCAGGGCAGCGACGGCGCCTGGCGGTCGCGCGGCGCCATGGGCGGTCACCCGGTGTCGATGACCTCGCTGGCGGGCCTGGCCTTCCTTTCGGCGGGCAACACGCCCACCGAGGGGCCTTACGCCCGCAACATTCGCATGGCCCTGACCTACGTCTTGCGGAATGCTAACCCCAATACCGGCCTGATCGCCAACGTCGCCGAGGAAGGCTCCAAGTCGATGTACGCCCACGGCTACGCCATGCTCTTCCTGGCCGAGGCCTACGGGATGGAGTCCGACCCGCGAAACCAGGAGCAGATCCGCCGCGCCCTGCAACGCGCTGTACGCCTCAGCCAGGACTCGCAGTCGACCTGGGGCGGCTGGTTCTACACGCCCGACTCGACCAACGATGAAGGCTCGGTCACCATCACGCAGGTTCAGGGCCTGCGCGCTGCGCGCAACGCCGGCATCCTGGTCAGCAAGCAGACGATGGACAACGCCATCGGCTACCTGGAAAAGAGCGCCAACCCCGACGGCGGCATCCGCTACACCGCGCGCAGCGCCGGCGGCAGCCTGCCGGCGATCACCGCCCAGGCCGTGGCCTCGCTCTACAACGCCGGCAGCTACGATCACCCCCTGGCCCCGCGGGCCCTGCAGTTCCTGGAAGATCGGATGCGCGGCGGGGACATCGCCGGTGCCTTCGGCGGCCACCGCTCCTACAGCATGTTCTACGCCTCGCAGGCCTTCTACCTCAGCGGCGAGGAGCGGTGGAACCGCTTCTTCCCCCAACTGCGCAGCCACCTGCTCAACACGCAGGCAGGCAATGGCTCCTGGCCGGGCGATTTCGTGGGTGAAACCTACGGCACGGCCATCGCGGTGATGTGCCTGTCACTGCCCTACAACCACCTGCCCATCTTCCAGCGCTGAAGCGCGACCCTCTGCTCCCGAAGTCCTGTCACGTTGCTGCGCCCCACCCACAGCAATGCAAACCGCACGGCGCGGTGTGGCCTCTCGCCCCCCTCGCCCCCGCGAGAGGGTCCGGGGCTGAGGGCACGACCGGACGGGCTTCGTGGCCCTCTGCTCACACCAACCCTCTGGCACCTCCCCCAGGGCAAGCGCCAGCCGGCTTCTCGCAGCGGTGTCGGCGCCGGGCGCGCCGGGGCGCTAATCGGTCTTCCTGACCGAAGCGGGCATGTTTTCCCATGCCCGGATGATCGTGGCCTCGATGCCGATCTTGGGCGCCTGACGACGCAGCTTGTCGATCTCCATCAGCGCCTCGGCCGCGGTGACCTTGCCGCGGTAGCTGCGTGGCGGGCGGCGGCGGTCATAGCCCAGGGCGAACGCCACGCGGCCGCTCTGCTCGGTCACGCGGATGATCTCGCCCAGGTCGCGGCGGGTGCTGCCGTGGCGCACGCGGTAGCCGCGCTTGCTCGGCGTGAAGAGGAAAGGGCCCTCGCGGAACGCGTTGCTGGATGTTGGACTCACGGTGACAACTCCATATCAAGGGGGGTGGGAAAGGTCTTCAAACACGTGCCCCGGCCCCCGCGGCGGCGGCCGTCGCCCGCCCCAGGTCCCGTCGGCTCCGCCACCATCCGCCCCGCCAATATCCCGGCCGCCCCGTCGGCGGATGGCTGACGACCAGGCGACAGGCCACCGATCACACCGGCGCACCTGCCGTGCCAGCTTCATGGCCGCAGCCGCCGCCTCAACGTCAGCGCGGCGGAGCACGTGGGGGCAGACATTTGACACGGTGCGCATCGGCGTGATCCTGCTGGACTGTGCATACGGGATCGGGGGATGGGTGGTTGCGGGCTTATGTCAACGTCGATGGATCATAGTGACCATGACATGATAGCGGCCACAGCGAAATGAGTCCCGCCGCCCGCCCTCACCCTCGGCGGCCCTGAAAACAACTCCCTCTCCCCTTCCGGGGGCGGGAGAGGGCTGGGGTGAGGGGAGACGTGCTGGATCGGCCCGAAGCTGCCCTCACTCCCGGCCCTTCTTCCGGACGAAGAGTGGGGCAAAGGCGGTCGCCCGGCCGCGAGGCGGATGTGACCCTGCGATGCGGTTCTGGACGACCGGACGGTGGCACAATGGGGGCGGCAGGATTCGAACCTGCGACCGAGCGATTATGAGTCGCCTGCTCTGACCACTGAGCTACGCCCCCGGCTGATGACAGTATAGGGCATGGGTGGCGAGGCCGGCCCGCGGCGGTCAGTGGCACCCTGCACCCGCGATCGCTGACGATTCGGCGTCCCCGCGGCCCCGGAACCGGGCCCATGGCGGGCCGGCATCGGCCCTATCGCCTGTTTTCAGACCGGCCCTGGCACTGCTGGCAGCGCCACGGATCGGGGCCGCGGGCAAGACTGTAGACCAGGCTGGGACTGGCGCATCGGGGGCAGTCGGGCGGATCGAAGGCCTCGGCCACGGGGTCCCAGGCGATCGACAGCGCCAGCAGCGGGGCCGATGGGGCGGTCAGCGTCAGCTCCGCACGCAGCCGCGGCTGGTGCAGCAGCAGCAGGTTGGAAAGTTGCAGTTCGGTGTGCAGGGCGTACTTGCGCGAAAGCTCGGCCAGGCGCACGTTCTGCTCCTGCATTGCCGCCTGGCGGCGGTGGGCGATGCGCGCCAGCGGCTCGGGCTTGCCCGCAGCGCGCCGGGCCTGGGTGTCGAGGTCCTCGATCAGGTCGCGGTAATACTGGCGCATCCGCGCCTGCTGGTGCTCGAGGCGCTGCTGCAACTGTCGGTGGCGGAGGTTCGCCGTGGAGGAAACCGTGCGGACGATGCGGTCGCGGGCACGCTGGTAGGCGTCGGGCAGGGCCACGGCGTCGGCCGGGGGCAGGGCCTCTGCGGGTGCATCGTCGAGCCGCTCCCACACCAGCAGCTTCTCGAGGTGGCGCACCTGCCGGCCGCTGGAAAGGTCGATGGCGCTGTGGAACAGGTCCTGCTCCTTCTCATCGCTGTGGTAGGTGGCGGTGAAGTAGAAGATGGCGATGGTGACCTCGGCCGGCTGCCACGGCCCCACGGCCAGCTTCGCCTTCTGCGGCAGGTCCAGCACGCGCTTGAGTTTCGCCGGCAGGTCAAAGGGGTGCAGGTTCAGCCCCTGGCGCCAGGCGTGGGCCACCGCGCCGCGGCGGCGGGCATCGGCGAGCATCCGATCGACCAGGGGCGTGCCCAGTGACATGAACACGGCGCCGTCGTGCTCGGGCAGGGCCTCGGGGTCGAACGCGATGCGCAGCAGCGGCTCGGCGTCGGGGGCCTCGTCGGTTTCATCGGCCGGCTCGGGCAGCAGCAGGTCGTAGACCTGCGGCTCGACCGGTTCCCACGCGCCGCCCGCCTGGTCGAGGTATTGCTGCATGAAGGCTTCGAGCGGGTGGGCCGCTGCGGTGTGGTCGTCGGCTGTGAGGCTCATGAGCGGTCATCCATCGCCTGGGCGGATCATGCATCGGGCCGGAAGCGGTCGCCGAAGATGCGGTCCTCAACCTCGCGCTGCTCGAAGTAGGCGCGCTTGGCCGCCACCAGCCGGTCACCGAGCCGTTCCATGCGCTGGGCGAAGTCGTCCAGGTCGGTGCTGCCGGCCCAGGTGTCGGCCACGAGGTCGGTGAACTCCTTCTGCTCGTCGAGATTGCCCAGCACCATGTCGATCTCGCCGATGACCAGCTCGAACATGGCCAGCTTGGCCTCGAGCAGGTGCAGGATGGCGGCCTCGATGGTGTGCTTCGCCACGAGGTTGATCACGTGCACATCGTGGTTCTGCCCGATGCGGCTGAGCCGGCCGATGCGCTGCTCGATGCGCTGGGGGTTCCACGGCAGGTCGTAGTTGCAGATGGTGTGGCAGAACTGGAGATTGCGGCCCTCGCTGCCGGCATCGGTGGTCAGCAGGATGCCTGCCTCATCGCGGAAGCGCTGCACCTGCCGTTCCTTCTCCAGCCGGTTCAGCCCGCCGTGGAACAGCGCCACGTCGTAGCCGGCTTCGGTCAGCAGCTCATGCAGCATCTGCTGCGTGCCGCGGAAATGCGTAAAAAGCACCAGCTTCCCGTCCACCTGCGGCAGCAGCTCCAGCAGGCGCCGGGCCTTGGCGTGGGAGTCGATCGCCTCAGCGCGGCCGGCGAGTTGCTCGAAGCGGCGCTGCTGCGATGACTCGAGCCGGTCACCGGCGGCCAGCCGATGCAGGGTGCCCGCCGCGGCGGGCGCCGAGCTGCCCAGTTCCATCTGAAGCGTGATCATCGCCATGCGCGACAGGCCCGTCCCCCGGAAGGTCTGCCTGCGCGCCTCGTCCCCTTCGCGCGTCTGGGCGAGGCTGCTTCGCACCAGTTCGGCCACTTCGTGGTAGAGCTGCTGCTCCGGCCCGGTCAGCTCGACGGCTTCGCTGCGCGCCCAGCGCCGGGTGAACGACAGGCCCACGGTGCTTCGCCGGTTGCGCACCATCACCTCGCCGAGCCGTTCCTGGAGTTGATCGACGTTCTTCGGTGTCAGGCCGTCGCGCCGGTCGACGAAGCGGCTGTTGAACTTCTTCGCGGTGCTCAGCAGGCCGGGCTCCAGCAGCGTGGCGAGGTTGAACAGTTCCTCGAGGTTGTTCTGCACGGGCGTGGCCGTCAGCAGCAGCACGTAGCGTTTGGTCAACTGGCTGGCGAACTGCCAGAGCTGGGTTCGCCGATTCCGCAGGTGGTGGGCTTCATCGATGATGAGCATGTCCCACGGCCGCGCGGCGATGGCCTCGCGGTGGGGCGAGCGCTTGGCGGTGTGGAAGGAGGCGATGATGCGGTCGTGGCGGGCCCAGGCCTCCGCGCCGTGGCGTTTGAAGTCGGGGTGATCGTGGGTGATGGCCTCGAGGGCGAACTTGCGTCGAAGCTCGCCCTGCCACTGCTCGATCAGCGAGGGCGGTGTGAGCACGAGCACGTTGCGCACCAGGCCGCGCAGCACCAGTTCATCGAGCACCAGGCCGGCCTCGATCGTCTTGCCCAGGCCCACCTCATCGCAGAGCATGGCCCGGCCGCGCATCTTCTGGAGCACCGTGCGGGCGGTCTGTACCTGGTGCTCGAGCAGTTCCATCTCCCGCACCATGGGCAGGCAGATGAGCCGGTCGAAGCCGGGATGGGCCGCCAACTCCGCCGCGCGAAGGCTCAGGGCGAAGGCCTCGAGCGTGGCGCCCTGCTGCGACTGGGCCCGCTCGAGCAGGGCCCGGTCGGCGCTGTGGAAGCGAAGGGGGATGCCCTGGCCGACCACGGTGGCGTCGGCGCCCTGGCTGGGGGCGGAAGTGCGTCCGGGGGCACTTGCGGGGGCAACGTCGCGACGGGCTGCCGAGGCGTTCTTACGGGCAAGGGCGGATGAGGTCACGGGTGCAGCCTCCATGCCGGGCCGTCGTGGCAATCCGCACCACGGCCAAAGGTCGGGCGCAATGCGCTGCGGCCATCTCAGCTCCTGTTCCACAATATCTTCACCGCGGGCCGAGTCAAGGCCCAATATACGGCACGCCGCGCCGATCCCGCACCGGACCCGGCATCGTAGCGGACGGTGGCGCACGGCGGTTGCCGCACGGCCTTGCCCACCGACCGGGCCGGCCCGATCAGGGTCGGGGCCGGGGCTGCCGGGGGCCTGGCGGTGGCGGGGTGCTCAGGCGTGGACCGAGGCCACCACCGGGTTGGTCAGCCGCTCGAAGTCATCGTAGGGCATCCGCACCAGCTCGCGGTGCGAGCCGGCGTTGAAGGCGATGCGGCTGTCCTCGCGCAGGTGCTCATCGACGTAGACCGGCAGGTCGTAGAGGTTGCCGAACGGCGGCATGGCGCCCAGTTCGCAGTCCTGGAAGATCGTCTTCAGGTCATCCTCGCTGGCCAGCCTCACCTCCCCGGCGCCGGTCACCCGCCGCAGCTTCTCCATGTCCAGCGAGTCGCAAGCCGGCAGTACGACCATGGCCCACTTGCCGTCGATACCCACCACGACGCTCTTGGCCAGTTCCTTGCCCGAGATGTGGGTGACGGCGGCGGTCTCCTGTGCCGTCATCGTCTCGGGGTGGGGGATCAGCTCGTAGGAGACGTGGTTCTGCTCGAGGTACTGTTGCAGTCTCTTGAGTGGCATGGCGATCTCCTTGGGCACGGGGTGAACGGGCCTGGGGCCATCGCCAGACGTCCGGGCCGATGGCCCGATCCTTACCTGATCCTAGGCGGCCTCGGGCGCGTGCGCATCGCCGGGCGGCGGCACAGGGTGTGGGCAGGCGGTAGACTGAGTGAGTGATGCGCGGCGGAGCCCGCTGGCCCGCTGCGGCCGCGCCGTGCCCGATGGTGGTTGTACGGTCCGTGGTGCCGTGCCGTTGGAAGGAGGTGCCATCGCATGTTTCGTTTCCAATGCGGCCATTGCGGCTCCACGCTCCAGGTTCGCGATGACACCGCGGGCAAACGCGGCCGCTGTCCGCATTGCCGGGCACTGAACGTGGTGCCCTTCCCGCGCGAGGAAGGCTCGATCCCCATCGGTCGCATCGTCGAACCCCCGCCACGCACCGGGGATTCGGCAGGCGATGTCAGTGGCCGCGCCGCCGCTTCATCGCGTC
>PUMS01000217.1 GCA_003551485.1 Phycisphaeraceae bacterium
ACAACTGGTTCAACCCCCAGAACTGGGACCCGACCGGCGGGCCGGACGGCAGCGACGATCTGCGCATCCTCGCCGGTATGCCCCAGGCCGCCACGACAGTGGACGTCGATGCGGGCGGGAGCATCCTGGCCCATGGCGAGAGTGCTGCGGTGACGTTCCAGGACGGCATTGTCGTTGGCCGCACCGCAGAGGGCGCGATGGCGATCAGCGGCGGCGCGGCGGTGTCCAACACCGAAGCCTATGTGGGGTATGAACCTGGAAGTAGCGGTACGGTGTCAGTTGACGGCGCCGACAGTACCTGGACGAGTTCATGGTTTTCATACATTGGGTATCGAGGCGAGGGGTCGCTGGCCATCAGCAACGGGGCACGGGTATCGCCAAACTTTCCGTCGTACCTCGGTTACGACGACACCGGGGTCGGCACCGTGACCGTTGACGGCACGGGGAGCGAACTGAAAAACAACACTCGGTACTACGTGGGATATGCCGGAACGGGTTCGTTAGACATCACCGACGGAGCCGCGGCCGACTTCAGTGCCGTCTTCACCGGTCACCTGGCCGGCAGCAGCGGCTACGTGACCGTAACTGGGGTCGGCACCGAATGGCGCAGTTCGTCAACCTTGGTGGGAAATCACGGCAACGGCACGCTTACCGTCAGCGACGGAGCCACCGCGCAGATCAGCGGGTTGTTGGCAGGCGTAGGGGCTCAGAGCACCGGCACGGTGCTGGTGGACGGCGAGGGAAGTTCGCTGGGGATCACCCATGGACTCACCGTGGGCGATGCGGGCACGGGTGCCCTTGCCATCAGCGATGGAGCAGTCGTGTCCGGGTCGACGGCCACCCTCGGATACACGGGTAGTGGCACGGTCACGGTCGATGGGCCCGGCAGTGCGTGGCTGAATTCATCGCACCTCAGAATCGGTAGGTGGGGCGCCGGTACGCTGATCGTCACCAATGCGGCGCTGGTCACGAGTGACCAGGGCCATGTTGCCGGGCTCGAGCATGCCAGCGGGACGATCGTGGTCGATGGCAGCGGTAGCGCATGGCTGATGGCAGGGGACCTGACTTTGGGCAACCGCGATGTGGCGTCACTGACCATCACCGGTGGCGGTGCCGTGTCGAACCAAACCGCCCATTTGGGGCGTTCGCCATATTTCGCCACCAGCCAGGGCTTCGTGACCGTCGATGGGCCAGACAGTACCTGGACCAGCCGTGGCAGCGTTTTCGTGGGCGGCGGCAGCCCCAATTACCAGGCAACGGGGCGGGTCGACGTTTTCAACGGGGGGAGGGTCGAGGTCGAGCAGACATTGGAGTTGCGGCCCTTGGGCACCGTCAACCTGGTAGAGGGAACAATTCGCGCTAGCGTGATTGACCGCCGCGACGGCGGGACGTTCAACTTCACCGGTGGCCTGCTCCAGACCGCCTCCTTTCTTGGCGACCTGGCCAACGAGGGTGGCACGCTTTCGCCGGGCCTCTCGACCGGTCTCACCGTCATTGAAGGCGACTACATCCAGGCTGCGGCCGGACGACTGTTGGTCGAGTTGGCCGGGCGCGAGGCAGGCGCTTTCGACGTTCTTGTTATCACCGGCCTGCTGAGCCTGGCGGGGACGCTCGAGGTCGAGCTGCTCGATGGGTACATGCCCCGAGCCGGTGACAGCTTCCAGGTCCTCCTGTTCGACCAGCTCAGCGGTGAATTCGACCACCTGCTGCTGCCCACGCTGGCCCATGACCTGGAGTGGGATACGACCGACCTCTACACCACCGGCACGATCATGGCCATCCCCGAGCCGGCCAGTCTTGCCCTCCTGGCGCTGGGTGGGGTGGCGCTGCTGCATCGTCGGCGGGTGTAGACGGGGACGGGGCCAGCGCAGCGCCGTTCGGGAGGGGGAAAGCTTCATCGCGGCCTCCGCACGCCCGAACCGGACCATGGCGGACAGCCGCCGGTGGCACCCGGCGATGGCCGCGGATGCCCCGGGTGGGGTATGTCATGGACGTGGACACGCCTGGGCACCTTTGGGCCTTGCTTGGTTGCCATGGCATATCGGCGTGTCTGCTTGCTTTGCAAGTCCCGTGTTACGCCGTCATCGGGAGCGCCGTTTTTCTTTGCGTCTTCGGTGCATCGGGCGAAGTCTGATCCACCTCCGGGCGGCAGCGGTTGCGCAAGGCCATCACCCCACACGCCGCAGGCCCCCCGTTGCTTCTTCGTCGCGCCCTGGCGTCCAGGCGTGAGATCGATCTTCATTCCTGCGCCCCCTCGCCGACTCCCCCCACGGCGACGTGGCATCCCCCACGGACACGGGCCGCTCGCTTGGATCAGGCGCGGGGCAACGTCCCGCCGTCCTCATTCGCGGTCGCGGATCACCAGCAGCTTCGGTTCGGTCAACTGCTCGATCGCCCAGGGCACGCCCTCACGGCCGATGCCCGATTCCTTCACACCGCCGTAGGGCACGTGGTCGATGCGCCAGGCGGGCACATCGTTGATCAGCACGCCTCCGGCCTCCAGCTCATCCCAGGCGCGCATCGCCTTGTCGATGTCGCGGGTGAATACGCCGGTCTGAATGCCGTAGCGCGAATCGTTGGCCCGCTCGAGCGCCTCATCGAAGTCATCGAACCGCTCGATGTTCACCACCGGGCCGAACACCTCGCGGCAGGCGGCCCTGGCATCCGGCGGCACGTCCTCGAGCACCGTGGCCTCGATGATCCGCCCCTCGCGGCCGCCGCCGCACAGCAGCCTCGCCCCGGCATCGACCGCCTCGTGAATCCAGCGCTCGATGCGGTCGGCCTCGGCGTCGGAGATGATCGGGCCGATGAAGGTTTGCTCGAGCTTGGGGTCGCCGCTGCGCAGCGACTGTGCCTTCTGCACCAGCCGCTCCCGCAAGGGCTCGTACAGCGAGGTGTGAACCAGCAGCCGCTGCACCGAGATGCACGACTGGCCCGACTGGTAGAACGCGCCAAAGATGACACGCTCGAGGCAGTCTTCGATGTCGGTATCGGCATCGACGATGCACGCGGCGTTGCCGCCCAGTTCGAGCACCACCTTCTTCATCCCCGCCTTCGCCTTCAGTTCCCAGCCCACCTCGGGCGAGCCGGTGAAGCTCAGCAGCTTCAGCCGGTCATCGCTGACCAGGGGCCGGGCATCCTCGTGGCGGGCGGGCAGGACGGAGAACGCGCCCGGCGGCAGGTCGGTTTCGGCCAGGGCCTGGCCGAGGAGCAGCGCCCCGATGGGCGTGGCCGAGGCGGGTTTGAGGATAAACGGGCAGCCCGCGGCGATGGCCGGGGCCACCTTGTGCGCGGCGAGGTTGAGCGGGAAGTTGAAGGGGCTGATCAGCGCGCACGGCCCGACCGGCACGCGCTTCCACATGCCCCGATGGCTCCCGCCTCGCGCGGAGATGTCCATCGCCAGCACCTGGCCGCCGGGGCGAACGGCCTCATCGGCGGCGATGCCGAAGGTGTCGATCAGCCTCGCCACCTCGCCGCGGGCATCGCGGATGGGCTTGCCCGCCTCGATGCACAGCCACCGCGCCAGCTCATCGCTGCGCTGGCGGAAGCGGCGGATGCAGTGTTCGAGCACGGCCCTCCTCTGGTAGGCCTTCATCCTGCGCATCGGCCCGGCCGCGCCCGCCGCGGCGGCGATGGCGCGCTCGATGGCATCGGCATCGGCCAGTGCGCAGCGCGCGGCGACCTGCCCGGTGTACTTATCCAGGACCTCGAGGTCGGCGTTGGGCCCGTAGGGCTCGCCGGCGAGGTAGGCGGGGTATTGATCTTCGTTCATATGCCGGTCTCCTGGCGACGCCGGGGGGGGGCGGGGGGGGCGGGCCACGGCGTGCCGCCGTCATGGCCGTTGCGGCCCCGCCGAATGGTAAGCTTCTGACGCATCTTCGGCAGTATCCACCCGCCGCGCGGATGGGGCCGGACCGAGGCGCCTTCGTCGGGGTCGGCCCGTGCAGCGCACGCGTGCGATGGGGGCGCGTATTTCGTACCGGCGAGGTGCCCTTTTGCGGCCATCACGAAGCACCCGCTGGAAAACCGCTTCAGATTATCGATCACCTTATTGTGTAATCGCTTTCCATCCGTTGCGCTGCCTTTGCGGTGACGTCGGCGGTGAAGCGCGCCGTACCGTTTCAGCGCTGAATCATGTAACCGGGGATGCAACAGTACCTTAACCGCATTTTTTCCGGGGCGCCGAGTGGGACTTGCCGCCGCGCGCCGCCGCATCGAACCCGTCGGGGCGCTGACCGCGGGCGCGTGTGTGCTGAGGGCATGTCGTAGGGGTGCTTGAATCGAACTGTGGACTGTGATATCGTAATATCCTCGTTACACGCTTCTTTCCTTACCCAAGGGAGCCATGAATGTCTACATCATCGACGTGTTCGCAGATTTCCGAAGCCCTCATCGCCGGCAGGCAGGAGGAGTTGCTCAAGCACATTCACAGCGCCCTCGAGCAGGGCACCGAGGCCGAGCAGATCATGAACGAAGGCCTCGTCGCCGCCATGGACGCCGTCGGACAGCGCTGGAAGGCCGGCGACATGTTCCTGCCCGAGGTCATCCGCAGCGCCAAGGCCATGAGCGGCGCCATGGAGATCATCCGGCCCAAACTCATCGAGAGCAACGTCAAGACCATGGGTACCTTCGTCATCGGCACCGTCCTGCGCGATCTGCACGACATCGGCAAGAACCTCGTGGCCATGATGATGGAAGGTGCCGGCTTCAAGGTCGTCAACCTCGGCATCGACCTTGAGCCACAGGTGTTCGTCGACGCCGTCAAGGAACACAAACCCGACATCCTGGGCATGAGCGCGCTGCTGACCACGACCATGCCGCAGATGGGCGAGGTCATCAACGCCCTGAAGGAGGCGGGCATCCGCGATCAGGTCAAGATCATCGTCGGCGGCGCGCCGGTGACCGAGGAGTTCGCGCAGGAGATCGGCGCCGACGTGTACGCGGCCAACGCCGCGGCGACGGTCGACAAGGTCAAGGCCATGATGAGCGCCGCCTGAGGCGGCCAGGGTCGCCCTCGATGCGCGGCGCATCGAGCGGCGTCCGGCCCGCCGCGCGGCGGGCACAGCCGGCGCCACCGTGGCGCCGATTTCGACGCCGCTGCAACGCGTTTGCGCCGGGGCCCCACCCGCCCTGCCGGGGGCGGCGTGAACTGCGCGGCGGTCCGCAGCGCCGTCCCCGGCGGCGGCGCGCCTGATTAAGGAGCCAACAGGATGGTACAGACCATGAACCAGACGGTGTTCCGCGGCCCGCAGTTCCGCGTGCTCACCGACTCGCAGATCGAACGCATCTACGGCGCCGCCATCGACGTGCTCGAGACCGTCGGCGCCCAGTTCCACCACGAGGAGGCGCTCGACCTGTTCCGCCACAAGAGCGATGCGGTGGTGGACAGCGACAACGTCGTCCGCGTGCCCGCCTCGCTGGTGGAAAGGGCGCTGCGCAGCCAGCCGCGCACCATCACCCTCCAGGGCCGCAGCGGCAAGCACCTGCTGAGGATGATCCCCGATGAGGTGGCCTTCGGCACCGGCTCGGACCTGCCGTTCTTCATCGACCGCACCACCGGCGACCGGCGCCGGACCGTGCGCCGGGACGTGTGCGATGCGGGGAAGATCGTCGACTACCTGCCCGAGTATGAGTTCTTCATGTCGCACGGCATCGTCACCGATGCGCCCAACCCGCAGACCTACGACCGCCACCAGTACCTGGCCATGCTCGAGACCTGCACCAAGCCCATGGTGCTGACCAGTGTCGACGGCGAGGGGCTCAACGACCTGTGGCGCATGGCGTGCCTGCTGTGCGGCGGGCCGGACAACTTCCGCATGAGGCCGCAGTTCGTGGCCTACATCGAGCCGATCTCGCCGCTGAACAACGACCGCACCGCGGTCGAGAAGCTGCTGCTGGCCGCGGAGAAGGGCATCCCGGCGATGTACACCCCCTGCCCGAGCTGCGGCGCCACCGCGCCGGCCTCGCTGGCGGGGATGCTGGTGCAGTCGCTGGCCGAGACGCTCATGGCCGTGGCGCTGTGCTACCTCAAGCAGCCGGGCACGCCGCTGATCATGGGCGGGGTGACGACGGTGATGGACATGCAGACCACCACCTACTCCTACGGCGCCCCGGAGCTGTCGCTGGCCTCGGCGGCCAACACCGACATCTCCAAGTGGCTGGGCCTGCGGATGTTCTCCACCGGCGGCTGCACCGATGCCAAGTGCCTGGATGAACAGTGCGCCGCCGAGCAGATGACCAACCTCCTCTACGCCCACCTCTCCGGCGCCAACCTGGTCCACGACGTGGGCTACATCGGCAGCGGCACGATCGCCTCGCTGGACAGCCTGGTGCTCAACAACGAGATGATCGGCATGGTCCGCAAGTTCTGCGCCGGGATCAATACCGATGATGACCACCTGGCCCTGGACGTGATCGATGAAGCCGGCCCGGGCGGAGAGTTCCTCACCCACGACCACACCTTCCGTCACTGGAAGGAATGGTTCCTGCCCAGGCTCCAGGACCGCTCCGACTGGGACACCTGGACCGCCGATGGCAGCCGAACGATCGTTGACCGCACGCGCGAGGAGACCGACCGCATCCTCGCCGAGCACGAGCCCGAGCCGATCGACCCGGCCATCTACAGCCGGCTTCGCAAGATCGTCAAAGAGGCCGACCAGCGCCACTCGTGAACCAATGGAAGGACCGAACCATGGCTACCACACGCGCCAATCAGATCGATAACATCACCCCGCGTTTCGCACTGCTTTCGGACGACCAGAAGCAGCGCATCTACCTGGGGATGATCAAGACCCTCAACGACACCGGCGCCCACGTCCACCACGATGAGGCGCGCGACATTCTGGAGCAGCACGGCGCCCGGGTGGTGGGGGAGCGGGTGTTCATCCCGCCCCAGCTCGTCCGCCGCGCCCTGTCCACCGTGCCCCCCACAACCACGCTGTTCAACTGGGAGGGCGAGGAAAGCTGCCGCATCGAGATCGGCCGCACCTACTTCGGCCCCGGCCCGACGCCGCCTTTCTTCATCGACCCCGACACGCTCGAGCGGCGAAAGTACCTCCGCAAGGATGCGGCGATGGTCGCCCGCGTCTGCGATGCGTTGCCCAACATCGGCTACGTCGATTCGCTGGGCTCGATCAGCGACGTGACCAACGGCCTGGCCGACCTCTACGAGCACGCCGACCAGATCCAGAACACCACCAAGCCGCTGATGAGCTGGGCGTTCAACGTCGAGAACTGCCGCGATGAGCACCGCATCGGCATCGTGCTGGCCGGCGGCGAGGCCGAGTTCCGCCAGCGGCCCAACTTCATCCACTACGGCGAGCCGATCTCGCCGCTGGTCAGCGACTACCACGCGATGAGCAAGTGCGTCTACTGCGCCACCCACCGCATCCCGCAGGTGTATACCCCCTGCTCGATCGGCGGGGCCACCGTGCCCGCTTCACACGCCGGCCAGCTCGTGGTGGGTTTGTCCGAGGCGATGGTGGGCGTGGTGGTGGCCCAGCTCATCAACCCCGGCACGTGCGTGGTCATCGGCGGGGTGCAGTCGATCCTGGACATGCGCCAGTCGATCTACTCCTACGGCGCGCCGGAGCTGAGCCTGCTCAGCGCTGCGCTGACCGAGATGGTCCACTTCTGCGGCCTGCCGATGTTCTCCACCTCCGGATGCACCGACACCAAGACGATGGAGGCGCAGTCGGGCATGGAGGCGGCGCTTTCGATCCACGCGGCGATGCTCTCGGGCGCCACCTTCGTACACGACAACGGCTACACCGAGTCGGGCAAGACCGGCAGCATCTTCCAGACGGTGCTCGATGATGAGATCATCGGCATGGCACGGGCGATCCAGCAGGGCATCGTGGTAAATGATGAGTCGCTGGCGCTGGAGCAGATCAAGCGGGTCGGCCCCGGCGGCCACTACCTCTACGAGGACCACACCCTCGAGTGGGCACGGCGGCACTGGCGGCCGACGCTGATGGACCGCGACAGCTACGAGGACTGGGACCGCAAGGGCCGCCCGGCCATGCGCGACCGCGTGGTCAAGAAGACGCGCGACATCATCGAGAACTACGAAGGCCCCGCCGCGCGCGTCCCGGCGGACGCCAGAAAGCAGATCGACGCCATCCTCGCCGAGGCCGAGGAACGTGTGCGCTCGCAGTCGCGGCCCAAGCAGTTGCAGTAAGGCCCCCGGCCCCCCGCCCGGCCCCGGGGCGCTGTGTGGCAGTCCGCCGCATGGCGCCCCGCCGCGGCCACAGCCGGGCGCCGCGGCAGCGCTGAACCTGACAAAGGAGAGTCGCCATGACGATGTCCAACACCCGGGCCAAAGCGCCCCCGCGGTTCGTCATCGGCATCGACACCGGCGGAACCTACACCGACGGTGTGCTGATGGAGTACGCCACACGCCGGGTGGTCAGCACGGCCAAGCACCTGACCACCCGCGAGGACCTGAGCGTCGCCGTCACCGCCGTGCTCGACAGCCTCGACGTTCCCGACCCCGCCGCGGTTCAGCTTGTGGGCATCTCGAGCACGCTGGCGACCAACTCGATCGCCGAGGGCAGAAACCGCGACGTGGGGCTGGTGCTGATCGGCTACGATGAGGACCTGCTGACCGAGTACGACCTCGATGAGCAGTTCACCGCCCGCGATCATGCCTACTTCCGCGGCGGGCACGACTCCCAGGGCAAGGAAAAGGCGCCGCTCGAGCTCGATGCCATCGTGGCCTGGGCGCGTGAGCACCGCCACGAGTTCGATGCCTTCGCCGTCTCGGGCTACTTCTCACCGCTCAACGCCGAACACGAGCAGCGCGCTGCGGCGGTGATCTACCAGGCCACGCAGCGGCCGGTGGTGATGGCCAGCCAGCTCTCCTCGCAACTGGATTCGGTCCGCCGCGCCACCACCGCGGTGCTCAATGCATCGCTGGTGTCGGTGATGCAGCAGTTCATCGAGGCCGTCCGCCGCGCCCTGGCCCGCCACGGCATCGACGCCACGCTGATGGTGGTCAAGGGCGACGGCTCGCTGATGCCCTACGACGAGGCCGTGGCCCGGCCGGTCGAGACGATCGTCTCCGGACCCGCCGCCAGCGCCATCGGCGGCTACTTCCTCTGCGATGAAAACAGCGGCCTGATGATCGACGTCGGCGGTACGACCACGGACATGGCGCTGGTGCAGAGCGCCAGCGTGGACGTGGCCGACCAGGGAGCGCGCATCGGCGAGATCAAGACCGCGATCAAGACCGCGCGCATCCGCACCGCGGCCATCGGCTGCGACAGTTGGGTCCGCCACGTCAACGATGGCCGCGGCGTGACCGTCGGCCCGCAGCGCATCATCCCGCTGTGCCGCCTCGCCGCGGACTTCCCGCAGGTTCGCGAGGCGCTGAGCAGGCTCTCAAAGATCGATCCCGATCTTCGCAACCAGAACCAGATCACCTTCTGGGGGCTCAACCGCCGGCCCACGCAGCGGCGCCGGGCGCAGTTGAGCGAAAACCAGACCCGCCTGATCGACCTGCTGGCCGATGGCCCGATGAGCCTGGCCGAATTGATGAGCCGAATGGAGGTGTACCACCCCGGCCAGCTCGAGGCCGATGCGCTGATGCAGCGCGGCCACGTCGAGGTGGCGGGCCTGGCCCCCACGGATGTGCTGCACGCCCAGGGCCGCATGGACAAGTGGGATGCCGAGGCCGCCGTCTGGGCACTGGACCACCTGGCGGCCTTCGTCGGCATCGACCGCGATGAGCTTCACCGGCGCATCTTCGAGTTCATCGCCGCCACCATCGCCGAGGAGGTGATCGTCTTCCTGGCCGCGCGCGACGCCGAGAGGTTGCCCGATCGGATCGATGGCACCTGGGGGCGCTGGTTCCTCGAAGAGTTCCTTCACAACAAGAACCCGCTGCTGTCGGTGCAGCTCAGCAGCCGCTTTCCCACCATCGGCCTGGGCGCACCGGCGCAGGCCTTCCTCGGCCGCGTGGCCGAGAAGCTGGGC
>PUMS01000234.1 GCA_003551485.1 Phycisphaeraceae bacterium
GAGCACCGCGGTGGTCAACAACTCGGCGCGGTTGCTGACCCATTGGCGCATCTGCTGGTCCTGGTTCTGCACGAACGCAGCCCCGCCGGGCCCGTAAAGGTCCAGGCTGCCTTCGAGCGAGGCCCTGCCCCAAAGCACATCCAGGATCGTGCCGCCGAGGAAGACGCTGATGACCAGCAGCAGCGTCAGCAGCAGCTTGGGCAGGTGGATGGCGATGCGGAAGGATCGGAAGATGCGTGAGAAGGGAAAACTCCCCGCCCAGTCGATGGTTTGGACACGATTGGGTTCCTGTTCAGCCATGACGGTTCCTCTCGTGGAATGGATTGCCTGTCGCCGCGGGATCAACAACCAGAACGCCGGCCCCCCCTCCGGAGAGGGGAGCCCGCCACCATCATACTCCAAAACCGTGCCGTTTCATGCCCCGCCCCGTCGGCCGCAGCCGACGGGGGCATGACACACACCGGGGGACGCCCCGCGCTTCCGGCCCTGAAAGCAACTCCCTCTCCCTCGAGGAGTCGCTCATGGGGCTGCGCCGCATCCACGAAGATGAAAATGGCGGCACGGCCCGACGGCTGCATGGAGCGCGGCCGTCTCGGCCGCTCCGGGGTCCCCCCAGCAAAGGTTCCAGGAATCTTTGTCGGCCGGACGAGGGCAGCGAAGGACCGCCCCATCTGCCTCAGGTGGCTTGTCCACCAGCGGCCCCGACCGCCGCCACGAGCGCTGCCTGACAATCCGCCAGTCGCCCCCGACCACCCGAGACTGGGCCACGCAGCGAACGTGGCTTTACCCCGGCCTCGCCGACCGCACCACGCCCCCGCACTGGCCCACCGACCTCGCGCCCCACCCTCTTCCCCCTGTCTCCCTGTCGCCCGATCCCGTCGCCCCCTCCCCACCCTACGCCGACTGCACGTCACGGGCCGCATCCGGACCGAGGCCCTGCTCGATGAGATGAATCTTCTGGTTCCGCCGCGCGTGACGGCCGCCTTCAAAAGGCGTTTCCAGCCAGGTGATGACGATGCGCTCGACGCTCTGGCTGCCCACCAGGCCCGCGGGCAGGCACAGGACGTTGGCATCGTTGTGCCGACGGCTGATCTCGGCATCGAGTTCATCGTGGATCAGCGCTGCGCGGATGTGCGGGACCTTGTTGGCGGCGATGCTCATGCCGATGCCCGACCCGCAGATGAGGATGCCCCGCTCGGCACTGCCCTGGCTGACCGCGCTGGCCACCTGAAAAGCCGCATCGGGATAGTCGTACATCTGCCCGTTGAGCGAGCCGAAAAGCTCGATCTCATGGCCGCGCTTCTCCAGTGCATCGCACAGCCTCTTGAGCATCTCGGTGCCACGGTGGTCAGCGCCGATGGCCAGTCTCATAGCTGTTGCTCCTCGAACCGTTGCCGCAGGGCCTTCTCGATCACCTCGGCACAGTGCTGGTATGCGGCCTGGTCCTGACCGATGGGGTCGGGAACGTCGCCCTCGGGCCGCAGCGTCATCGTGCGATCTTCAGCGGATGGCGCCATCTGGAGCACCGACGCCCGGTGGTCGCGGGTCATGCAGTAGATCAGGTCGGCCTCTTCGATCAGTTGCGGCGTCAACGGCCGGGCGCGGTGGGCGGTCAGGTCCAGGTCCAACCCGGCCATCGCCCCCACGGCCTGCTCAGTGGCCGGGCCGCCGCCGAGGGCCGAGACGCCCGCGGACCGCACGCTGAAGCCGGCGGCCTCGAGTTCATCGGGCTCGATCCCGCGGCTGCGGGCCAGCATCCGCCGCGCAAGGGCCTCGGCCATGGGCGAGCGGCAGGTGTTGCCCGTACACACCAGCAGCACGGTGCAGCGCAGCAGTTTCTCGAGAATTCGCCGATCCAGCACCCCCTCGCGCACGACCCGGCCGTACCAGGTCCGCTCACCGGGGCTCAGCCGCACGATCGCCGAGGGCTTGCCGTGTCGGGCGCGGCCGGCGTCGATGACCAGGTCGACTTCCCCGCGAACGTTGTCGATGGCCGTCTGGGCCTCCAGCGGAAGCGGCTGCCCGGCCGCGGCGGCGCCGACGGCGACCACCGGTTCCGGCGCCAACTCGAGCACACGCCGGGCCACCGGCTCGCTGGGGCAGCGAAGGCTCACCGTGCCGTCATCGTCGATGCGGTCGATCAGGGCGGGGTCCAGGCCCATGGCCTGGAGCCGGGCGGCGGTCTGCTCGCGGGGCTGTTCGATGACCACGGTGATGGGAGCGGCCAGCAGCTTGGCCAGCAGCCGGCGGAGGGCGCGGTCCTCACCATCGAGCAATCTCATGCCCTGCTCGAGGCCGGCCACGTGGACCGTCGCCGGACGGGCGGGATCACCCCCGCACAGCCGGCACATCGCCTCGAAGGCACGTGGTCGGCTGACCAGAGCCGCAACGCCGTAGACCGTTTCCGTGGGCAGCACCACCACGCCGCCTTCGGCCAGCACCTCCGCGGCACGGGCGGCGGCGGCGTCGACCGAGCCGGCGTCGGCAGCGCGGATCACTGGTGGCGATGTCGAAGTGTCGGGTCGCTCACTCATGGGCAATCGTATCCGCGGCGCCGCCGTCGCGGCCCCACCTGCATCCCAACATCATAGCGGCCGATCATACCTCATCCGGTTCAACCTGCGTGGCCACAGCGCGCAGGAAGGTATCGAGGTAATGCTCGCTGAACAATCGCAGGGCCTTCTCGGTCCACTTGTGGTTCATGCCCCAGATGCAGACGCGAAGGTCCACAAACTCCGGATCAAGCTGTATGATCATCTTCTCGTTGGCAAGCACGCTCGGGTCCAGCTTCTGGGCAAAGTACGCCGTCAGCGCGTTGACCCCCGGCCCGCCCAGGCTCACCGTCGGCCGCGATTGCAGCCGCTGCTGATTGACGTACCAGATGTCCGAGCAGACGATCGGCTCGATCGCGGCCTGCAAGCCCTTTTCGTGGCGTTGGACCCACTGGCGAATCTCCTCGACAAGGGCGTAGGCCAGCGGGCGGTCCGCGGTCTCGGCACGCAGGTGGGACCCGACGACAATCAGCACCGCGTCGGAGACGTCCACTTGCTTAACCTGGGTCTGGTGCTCAGAGGACATCGCCCTAATGATAGGCCCGCCCGCCTGCGGCAAGGCCCGCCCGGCACCGCCGGCGCGGGAGGGCGGGGGAGGGCGGGGGGCACTGGTGGACAAACACTTGTGGCACCCGGCGATGCGCTGTGGCCGGCTTCACACCATCGCGTAGAGCACGCCCAGCAGGCCCTTCTGGGCGTGGAGGCGGTTGTGGGCCTGGACGAAGACGCGGCTGCGCGGGCCGTCGATGACCGCATCGGTGATCTCGACGTTGCGATGCGCCGGCAGGCAGTGCATCACGATTGCGTGCGGCGGGGCGAGGGCGAGCAGTTGCTCGTTCACCTGGAAGCCCTCGAAGGCGCGGCGGCGCTTCTCGGCCTCCTTTTCCTGGCCCATCGAGACCCACGTGTCGGTGTAGATCACATCCGCATCGCGGACGGCCTCCCGCGGGCTGCGCACCAGCTCGAGCCGGGCATCGCCCTGTCGGGCGCGGATTTCCTCGAAGGCCTCATCGGGCAACTCGTAGCCCTGCGGGCTGGCCAGGATGAAGCGCATCCCCAGCCGCGCGCTGATGGTGGCCAGGCTGCGGGCGACGTTGTTGCCATCGCCGATGAAGGCCACCGTGCGGCCGGTCAGTTCGGGCCCGAACTCATCCATCATCGTCAGCGCATCGGCCAGCGCCTGGCAGGGGTGGGACTGGTCGGACAGCGCGTTGATCACGGGGATGCCCGCGTGCTGCGCCATCTCCTCGAGCGTGCTGTGGCGGATGACGCGGGCGATCACCCCATGCACCATGCCGCCCAGGACGCGTGCGGCATCGGCCACCGCCTCGCGCTGGCCCAGGCCGACCTCGTCCGGCCGCAGGCTGATCACCGCGCCGCCCAGTTCGCGCACGGCCACCTGGAAGCTGATTCGGGTGCGGAGGCTGGGCTTTTCCAGCAGCATGGCCAGCGTCTTGCCCTCGAGCACCGGGGCATGGGGGACGCCCGCCTCGCGCTGGCGGCGAAGGTCGGCGGCCAGTTCGAGGATGCGGCGAAGGTCGCTCGTCGAGGCATCGTTGATCCGGATGAAGTGTTCCATGGCCACATCCCTGGCATCCGCCGGGCGGAGGGGGCGCCGCGCCCGGCGGCTAGGAAAGGACGATCTCGGTGCCGATACCGGCGTCGGTGTAGACCTCCAGCAGCAGCGCGTGGGGGATGCGGCCATCGACGATGTGCGCCTTGCACACCCCGCCTTCGAGGGCGATGATCGCGGCCTCGACCTTGGGCAGCATCCCCGAACTGATCGCCCCCTGCTCGATCAGTTGCTCGATCTGCCGGCGCGTCAGGCTGGGGGCGAGGCTGTCGGCATCTTCGGCCCGCGTGCGGATGCCGTGGGTGTCGCTGACCAGCACCAGCTTCACCGCCCCCGCCGCGGCGGCGACGTGGCCGGCGACGCTGTCGGCATTAACGTTAAGCTTGCCACCGGCCGCATCGCGCGCGATCGGGGCGATCGCCGGGATGTGCCCGGCCGCGGTCAGCGCCGCCAGCAGCGGGCCGTTGACCCACTCGACCTCGCCGACGTGGCCGATGTCGATGCGGTTCTTGGCCGGATCCTGCGGATCCTGGAGGTACATTCGCCGCGCGAACACCGCGCAACTGCCCAGGCTCGTCAGCGGCATGGGCCGGTGGCCCAGTTCGCGGATGGTCTGCACCATCTGGTGGTTGATCTGGTTGACCAGCACGTGCTCGGCGATGGCCAGGGTGCGTTCATCGGTGTAACGCCGGCCCTGGACGAAGTGGGCATCGAGCCCGGCACTGCGCATGGCATCGGTGATGCCGCGGCCGCCGCCGTGGACGATCACCGGCCTCATGCCCACCGCATCCATGAAGCAGATGTCGGTGATGAGCATGCGAAGGGCCTGCTCATCGTCCATGATCGAACCACCGACCTTGACCACGACGATCTTGCCTGCAAACCCTCGGATGTACTGATGCGCCTCGACCAGCGCCTCGGCCTTGTCGATCGCCTGCTTCATGCCTGCATTTCCATCACCCCCCTGCATTTCGGGGGAAACGGCGCAGTCTACCCCACCGCCCGGCACCACGCAAAGCGGTTTCCGGTCCACACCAGGGCGAACGCAGGTCGCCGTCAAACCGCGTGGCATGGCCGGCGGTATTCGGACCTGTGCGCTTCCGACGGCCATGGCGGCCCGTGGTGGGGGTCTGCGCCGTGGTCTTGAGCCGAAGGCGGCCGCTGAGCATGCCACCCCCGTGCCACCTGCGTTCGCCCGCCGGCCCAGGCGGGGGGGCCGGGCTGTGCCAGGTCTCAAGCCACTGGCTGCACGGGGTACCGCCGGCTGCTTGGCGGCGTGCGCCCCGGAGACGGGGCAGGGCAGGTCGGATGGGCCATCGTGTGGCAGGCGGCGTGGGCCAGAGCGTCGGGGCGGCCTGAACCATAACAGGGGATATGCAGACCTTATTATCACCTCAAAACCTCGCCATTCAGCGGTCCTCTGATGATGACAATCGGACGATACGATGTTACAATCGTCAGAGCGGCTCATGGCATTCGGCCGGACCACCGCCGTCGCGGATCAAGAGACACGGTCGAACCCGTCACGAATAAGGATGTTCGCACATGATCTACTCCAGCGCATGCTCCTACGCCATCCGCGCCCTGAGCCGACTGGCCATGATGCGCCCGGACGGCTACGTCCTGCTCGATGAACTGTGCGAGGGCACCGAACTGCCACGCCACTTCGTGGCCAAAATCTTCCAGGACCTGGTGCGAAAGGGACTGCTGATCAGCGCCAAGGGCCGCGGCGGGGGCTTCGCACTCGCCCAGCCGGCGTCCGAGATCACCCTCTATGACATCGTCGGCGCCATCGATGGGGTCTCCCGGCTCGATGAGTGCGTCGTCGGCATGGCCAAGTGCGACGACAAGCAGCCCTGCCCCCAGCACGACCAGTGGCTGGCCATCCGCAGCAACCTGCGAGACTTCCTCACCCAGACCACGCTGTCGAAAATGAGCGAGACCCTGACGCGGAAGCTCGAACTGCTCGGCGAGCCCCTGCCCGAGGCCACCAGCAAGTCCAAGCCGCTGCGGCCCGGCACCGCCGGTGCTCCCACCCCCGCCGGTTCCTGACCCTCCCCGGCCCCCCGGAAGCCCGGAAGCCCCGTGGGGGCCCCGGCGCCCACGACTGCGGCAGGCCCTGCCGCGGCCGGCTTGAGGTATCCCCCTTTTCCATCTACCGACAACGCTTCATCGTTCGCGCTTGGGCGGTGGTTCGATCTCCAAATCCGCAAAGGCCCGGTCCACCGCGCGGCGGAGGGCGGCGGCGACGTCCATCGGCTCTTCGGACAGCTCCAGGCCCTCCGTGCGGTTCCGCATCAGAGCCACCACGTCGCGCAGCTCATCGGCCGAGAGCGCATCGCGCAGGCCCGATTCGCGGTCGGCAGGGTCGACCAGAAAGTGAGTCTCCAGCTCGCGGGCATCCTCGATGGAAAGCTCGCCGCCCAGCAGGCCGTGGCAGAAGCGATTGATCTGCCGCACGGCCTCAACCTCATCCTCCTCGGGCAGTTGAGCGGGCACGAAGTAACGATCATTCAACCGGAGAAGGCCTATGGCGTAAATCTCGGGGCTTGCCCTGATGCGATCGTCGAGCATCCGGAACTGTTGCCGGTCAATGTAGCCGTCCTGAAGGGCATCGGGAACGCGGTGCACGGCAGCCCGGGCCCTTTCGCGCTGCTCGGCGGTAAGGTCGAGTTGCTCGATCATCCGGTCCAGGGCCGAGCGGTTCATCCGGGCGAGGAGGCTGTCGAAGGTGACGATGACGTAGATGCCCCCCGCCGCGACCAATACCAGGAAGCCCAACAGCGCCAGACCGCACCCGTGGGGCAACAAGCCGCGCTGGCGAACCCACCGGCGAGCCCTGGATGCAGCAGACGCCTCGCCGGATGCTTCCTGCTCCCTCTCCCTCCGGGAGAGGGCTGGGGTGAGGGGAACTGCACAAGGAGCATCCGAACCGGCCCTCACCCCCGGCCCCTCTCCCGGGGGGAGAGGGGAGCGAAGGCCCGGGCTCGGGGCGTCCTCGGCGACGGTTCGTTCTGGGGGTGGCAAGCTCACCGCTCAGGACCCCGGCTCGGTGGGCGTTTCGGGCGGGTCCGTGTCGGCCGCATCGGCTTCATGGTCGTCGGGGGGCGGGTCGACATCATCGTGCTGCTCGTCAACCGCGTCATCGCCAGGCTGCTCGGCGGGCGGCTGCGGCTGGTCCGGTTCGGGCTGAGGGGCGGGCTGGGGCTGCGGATGACGCGGTTGAGGCATCTCGCCCACTCCCACACCGGCCAGGGCGCGGCTGACGGCGTGGTGCAGTTCAGCAACCACGTCGAGCGGCTCATCGGACAGATCAAGGCCCGCGACGCTTTCGTCCACAAATTCGAGCGTGTCACGCAGTTCCTGCTCCGAAAGCGACGGGCGGGCCCCGGATGCGGGGTCATCCGGCTCGTGCAGGAAGCGCTTGCGCAACTTCTCGTCCTGCTCAGGAGGAATCTTGCCTTCGGCCAGGCCGTGGGCGAACTGGTTGAGCTTGCGCTGGGCCTGCTCTTTTTCTTCATCCGAAAGTGTCGAGGGCTGGTAGTAGCGCACGTCCATCACACGGATGAGGGCCGCGCGCATCGCCGGTGAATCGAACAATTCGTCCACCGCCTGGTTGAACTGCGACCGGTCGATATCGCCCTCTTCAAGGGCATCGGGGAGGCGGTGGAGCGTGGCTTGGACGCGCGCGGCATCCTGCGCGGGCAGTTCCATGGCCTCGACGAGGGAATCGAGGTGGCCGCGAAAATGTCGGGCGAAAATCGCATCCTGGTGGACCATCACGTAGATGCCGAGCACGGCGACGATGATCAGTGCCGCCAGGATGCCCAGGGCACAGCCCCGTGGCACCGCGCCGCGGCAACGCAGGAATCGGCCCGAACGGGCACCTTGAGCATACATGCAGGCGATCCTCTTGTAGGGTGGCGGAAGGTCCGGGCCGGGGGCTTCCGGGGGTCGGGGGCTTCCGGGGGGCCGGGGGGGTGAAACGGTCAAGACACCGGCGCCATGCCGGCTAGCGGGCGGGCGGTGGAGCGTGACAGCTCACCATCCAAAGCATAGCAGCAACCGCCCTTGGGTGTGGCTCGGGCATCTGCAAGGTGGACAAAGGGGAGGCGTGCTCTTTTTCGTGGCCAGAGCACCGGCGGGCGGGCCGCCAGTGGTACCCGGCGAAGCCGTCGCTCGGAAGACCTCGCTCTACCCCTTCTACCCCACGTGGCTCTTCCGCTTTCGCCCGCTGAGGTAGCTCTCGATGATGATCGAGCCCAGTTCATCGCTGGTGCCGTAGAAGGCCGCGCCGCGGGTGAGGCGGTTGAGGCGGTTGACAAAGCCCACCCAGTCCATTCCCCAGTAGTCTTCGATCAGCGCGAAGGTGGCGATGCGCAGGCCCGCCTGATGGCAGCGAAGGGCCTCGGTGAGGGTGATCTCCGCCGTGCGCGGGTCCGGCGGGTAGAGCAGGTAGAGCATCTCACCGGCGGGGCCGGGCTCGATGTGCGCGGTGGGCTGGCCATCGGTGACGATGAATATCTGGCGGTTGGCCGCGCCGCGCTTCGAGAGCAGTTGCCGGGCCATGCGAAGGCCCATCTGGAGGTTGGTAAAGTGCATCGGCAGTCGCGTGCCCTCACGCTGGGCCTGCTCGAGGGGCACGCGCAGCCGCACACGGGGGTCGTACATCGACACCGGCTTGGGCATCACCGTGGGAAGGTCGGTCAGCCGAAGACGCTGCGCCAGCGAGTAGAAGCCGACGATGTCGAGTGTGTCGTTAGGAAAGCGCGACTGGATCAACTCGGCCAGGCCCAGGGCCACGCGCTTGGC
Organism: Phycisphaeraceae bacterium; assembly: GCA_003551485.1. Taxonomy (GTDB): domain Bacteria; phylum Planctomycetota; class Phycisphaerae; order Phycisphaerales; family Phycisphaeraceae; genus B1Sed10-187. The sequence continues at coordinate 8,938 of PUMS01000234.1, forward strand.
GTTGTGAAACCGGCCGTACCGCATCATCGAGCCGGACATGTCCAGCAGCAGGCAAATGGCCATGTCGGCCTGACCTTCGGTGTTGTAGACCTCGAAGTCCGCCGGCGAAATCCGCAGCGGCGGCGCAATCCCATCCCCCCCCCCCCCGCCCCCGGAAGGCCCGCCCCGGAAACCCCCGGAAGATGTGGTCCCCGAAGCGTTTCCAGGTGTAACATCGGTCCCGGCCTCGCTGGCGGCCTCCCCGCGCAGGCGCGCCATGGCGTTGCGCATCGTTGCCGCCAGGTCCAGGTCGCTGAGCTTGTCGCCGAACTGCCACGGCCGCGTGCCGTCGGTTCGCTCATCGCTGCGGCCGGTCTCGACCGCCAGGTGGCCCTCGCGGCTGCCGCTGCGCAGCGACTGGAAGATCTCCATCAGGGCGCGCTGCCCCATGCCGCGGACCATCTTGGGCGTCAGCTTCAATTTGCCCGACTTCTCGTCGCGCTCCATGAGCCCGGCCTCGATAAGCTGATCGATGTAGTCCTGCACCTGCTCATCATCGCTGGCATCCATCGCATCCAGCGCCTCCTCACCGTAGGCGAGGATAAGGTTGAGCACCTGCGGCGGGGGAAAGAGGCTATCCAGCGTCGGGAAGGGCCGGCCGTTGAATTCGGTGTAGCTGTATTTCATCGCAGCGCCGCCTCCGGTGAGCAGTCAACGCAATAATAGCCTCGCCCATGACCGCCGTGAGCAACCCCCCCCGGCGCTCCACTTCGGATAGGCTTGCCAGATTTTGCGGCCCTCCGGCGTAGGGTGGGTAGAGCGAGGCTCTGCGAGCGATGGCTGCGACAGCGCTCCGCGCTAGACCCACCAATGAGCCGTGGCAACCGCGACAGGCGCCTGAACCTTCATCGGGGTGAGGCACGGGGAACCAAGGGGTTGAGCCATCCCCCCCTGCGGTTCGTGTCGGCTTTGGGGAGATGGGCGACAAACGTGCTCGCATCGGCGGGGCGGTGGGTTTCGCTCGGCGGCCCTCGCTCTACCCACCCTACAC
>PUMS01000252.1 GCA_003551485.1 Phycisphaeraceae bacterium
CCGGTCTCGCGGTAGGCCACCTCGTGATCGGCGTTGTTGTAGATCAGCTTCCGCAGGCGCTTGCCATCCTTGACCCCCTCGAACTGGCAACCGATGCACGTCTTGCCCTTGTAATGCTTGCCCAGCTCGGCCGGGTCCGGCAGCAGGGCCTGGAGGAAGCGGATGGGCACGATCGGCCGGCCCTCGAACTCGACCGGGTCGATGCGCGTCATGCCCACGTTCTGGAGCACCCGCAGGTGTGTCAGGTAGCTTTCGCTGAAGGTCATCCAGAAGCGGATGCGCTTCACCCCGGCAATGTTGCGCGCCAGCGACTCCTCTTCCTCGTGGTAGAGCAGGTAGGCTTCCCGCGGGCCGATGCCGGGAAAGTCGATGGTCTTTTTCACCTCCAGCGGCCCGGTCTGCTGCCACTGGCCGTTCTCGTAATACTTGCCCGGCAGGGTGATCTCGCGGATGTTGATCTCGGGGTTGAAGTTCGTGGCGAAGGGAAAGCCGTGATCGCCGGCGTTGCAGTCGATGATGTCGATCAACTCGATCTCATCGAACATGTGCTTCTGCGCATAGGCGCAGAAGACGTTGGTCACGCCGGGATCGAATCCGCTGCCCAGCACAGCCGTCAGTCCGGCATCGCGGTAGTGGTCGTGATAGGCCCACTGCGGGCCGTAGTAGAAGTTGGCCTCCTCGGGCGCTTCGAAGTTGGCCGTATCCACGTAGTGGGCGCCGGCGGCGAGGCAGGCGTCCATGATCGAGAGGTTCTGATACGGCAGCGCCACGTGGATCACCACGTCCGCCCGATAGCGCTTCAGCAGTGCCGTCAGCGCATCGGTGTCGGCGGCGTCGATCTGCTCGATGTCGATCTCGCGGCCGAGCTTCTCGCGGATGCGCCGGGCCACCCCCTCGCAGCGCGACCGCGTGCGCGAGGCCAGGCAGATGTTGCTGAACACCTCGCCGGCCTCAGCGCACTTGTGCGCTGCCACCGTGCCCACGCCCCCGGCACCGATGATCACCACGTTGCTCATCTGACCTGTCTCCAGCATGTACCTGATGGTGCGATGTTGCCATATCCAGCATCAGCGCGGCACACGTTAGCGACCCCGCGCCCCCGCGACAAGCCCCACACCGCCGCCGCGGCGGTCGGCAGTGGCACCCGATGCACGCGGTCTGCCAACCTCCGGCCGGGCCGTTGGCCCCTTCAGCCCTGCCAGCCGCGCCGGGCTCGACGTTCCACAAAATCCAGGAAATGCCACCAGTCGGCGGGCATCAGGTCGTGCGCGCCGGGGCGGATGTGGTAGCCGATGCCCTCACCCACCGACTCATTCAGCGGGGGCGGCCGGTCGGTGCCCAGGCCGCGGCGGCCGAGCTTGCGGTAGATCGCATCGGCATGGACACACGCGGCGAACTCGCCTTCGGGGTCGGCCCAGGCATCCTGCGCTGCGCTGGCCACGTAGACCGGCCGAGGGGCGATCAGGCCCACGAGCAGGTGCTGGTCGATGGGCATCTCATGCTCGCGGCCGGCGTACGCAGCGCAGCGCCGGCAGAACCAGTGCGGAAAGCGGCTGGTGATGTCGCTGATCCGCTCGCCCATGCACCGCCGCGACATGGCCGCGCCCAGGCAGCCCGAGCCGCTGCTGATGGCCCCGGCGAAGCGATCATCTTCCGCCGCGGCCCACAACGCCGCCTTGCCCATCCGCGAGTGGCCGATGGCGAACACCGCGCCCGAGTCGATCCGGTTCACCGTCACCGCCCAGTCGAGCACGCGGCTCAGCCCCCATGCCCACGCGGCGATCGTCCCGCCGCTGCGCGGCCCGCGCGGGGCCGTCTCCAGTGCGTGGATACCGTTGGCAAAGCCATCATCGAAATCCGGGTCGATGTCCCCGGCGTAGGCCGTCAGCAGGGCATGGCCGCGGCCTAGGATCGTCTCGACCGGCCAGCGCGATGCCGCCAGCCCACGGGAGACCGCCGTGGCGGCGTGGCCGACGACGCCCAGTTCCTCGCTCTGGGCCACCCAGCCGCTGGGCAGGGCGATGGCCGGGTCCGGGTGGACGGTGTGGTTGCCGTGGAAGTTGAGCCCGGCGAAGGCCGAAACGGGTCCAGCCGCCTGGTTGGGCACCAGCGCCAGCACCGCCAGGCGAACGCCCGCGGCCGATGGGGCGGCCCCGCCCGGCTCCTGCCGGCCAGACCCGGCCCCGAGCACCAGCTCGACCTGCCATCGCGTGCATCGCCCGTTCAGGGCGCGCGGCTCATGCTCGATGATCTCGACCGCCATGGCCGGATCGACGGCAGGCGGATCGCCGTAGATGTGCCCGCGGAACAGATCGAGCAGTTTCGGGCGGTGCCCGGCCCACTGTTCGACCGGTAGGGACTCAACCGCCCCGAGTCCGGTGGGGTCGGGCAGGTCAGTCAGTGGGGCGGGTGTGGCGGTGGGTGGGTCTGTGCTGGCCATGTCAGGTCCTCCATCACCCCCTCGCCGCGTGCCCTGGGGCAAGACGCGCGGGGGGCTTCATTATGCCGTCATCGCCGGGGGTGGGCCTTGCTCGCGGCCGGCCAGAACACGCGCCTTCATCCCGACGGGACCTCGGGCGATGGACCGGGGGGGTTGGGCGGATTACGCTTTGCAGTGGCAGTGTAGAAACCGGCCGCTGAGCCACCGGCGCTGACAGGGCGCAGCGGTGGCGGGCGTCTTTTCTTCGGTGATGGAGCAAGCCCTGACCGAACCGCAGGACCAGGACCGGCCGCTGTTCGAGGCGCTGGCCGCCGGCGATGAAGGTGCGCTGTCGGAACTGATGCAGCGGCACGGGCGCTGGGTACGCGGCGTGGTGTTTGCCGTGCTCGGGCCGTGCGATGAATTGGACGATGTGGTGCAGAAGGTTTGGCTGAACGCCTGGCGCCGCGCCGGCTCGCTGGAAGATGTATCCCGCTGGCGATACTGGCTTTATCGCCTGGCCCACAACGCCGCGATCGACGCCGGGCGCAAGCGTCAGCGCCGCCGCGGGCTCTGGAAGCGGTTCACCGCCGCCATGGGGCCGCGGCAGGTCGAAGCCCGCGGCCCCGGCGCCCAGCGGCGCCTCGAGCAGTCCGAGCAGCACAAGCGCGTGCTCGCGGCCATCCACGGCCTGCCGGAGATTTACCGCGAGCCGTTCGTCCTGCGGCATTTGGAGGAATGGAGCTACCGCGAGATCGCCCAGGCCATGGACCTTCCGGTCGACACCGTGGAAACCCGCCTCGTCCGTGCCCGGCGCCTGTTGCGCGAAGCACTGGCCTCGCTGAGAGAACCGTGATGAGCCCTCACGCCCCGATCGATCCCGAACTCGAGCGTCGCATCGTGCGGATGCTCGATGGTCAACTCGATGAAGCGCAGAAGGCGCGGCTCTACCGCCAGGTTCTGCGCAACCCCTTGGCACACAGGGTCTTGAGCGACTATTCGGCCAACGATGAGCTGGCCGCTGATGCCCTGCACAGCCTGCTCGACGGCCCCGCAGCGCCTCCATCGCCGCATCTGCATGGCACGGTGGGGCCGGCGGGTGGTGGCGGCGGCTCCGTGTCGGCAGTGCGGCAGGACGGCCGATGGCACGGATCGGCTCGGCGCTTGGGCCTTGCCGTCGCGGCCGTCGCCGCTGCGGTGGCGGCCCTGGTGGGCGGGTCGCTCATCGTCGCTGAACTGTCATCGCGATCGACTCCCCTCCCGCCCTCCACCGGCGTCGGTGGGACCGCCGACGGCATCGCGATCAACGGGGCGGAAGATGAGGCGGTTGATGCCGGGTCGCCGCGGCAGCTGGACGATCGCCGCGGGGCCGCCGGTGTCCACAGCCCCGCCGTTGAACCGGCCGCGGCGATGGGCCGATCCGATACCCGGCCCGGCGGCGCCCCCGCCACCGTCCCGAGCGCCGGCCGCGGTTTCGTCGGCATCGTCGACCCTTACAGCGACACGATCATCTACATCCAGGTCGACGATGACGATGCCGGTGCGGAGGGGTACGCCGACTTCTAGGGTGCCGCACAGCCCGCGCCCGCCGCGTGAGACCGTCATGTGCTCGAAGGTTCCCATCCCGATCCTGCTGCTGGCGGCCCTGGCATGGGCCGGGCCATCGGCGATGCCGCCGGGCGCGGCCGATGGGGCGGATCAAGCACCGGTGCGCGACCGGGATGCCCAGGCCGGCCGGGGTAACGCCGTCGGCGGTGTCGAGCCGGGGCCGGACGATACCGAGCGACCGTGGCTGGGGGTGAACGTGCGGCGGATGGATGACGCCCTGGCGCAGCGGCTGGAGCTCAAACCCGCGCGCCGCCGCCCCGAGGAGGCGATCCGCGGGCTGCTGGTCAACAACATCGTGCGCGGAGGGCCGGCCGATGAGGCGGGGATTCAACTGCACGATGTCATCATCGGCGTTGCCGGGGCCGACTTTGATGGCTCGCTGGAGCGGTTCCAGGCCATCCTCGCCCGACATCGCCCCGGCGACCGGCTGAACCTCGAAACGCTGCGCGATGGCCGCGTGGTCGAGCTTTCCATCACCGCGGCCCGGCCGCGACCCCCGGACGAGCCCACCGAGTGGAAATACCCCCCGGATCGCGTCCTGGGCGTGTGGGAGCCGGCTCCGGATGGCCAATGGACGTTCCACGTTGCCCCCCTGGCCCGGCCGGTGGGCATGGCCGCAGCCGGGGCCGATGACGAAGGCGACCCCGACCGCATTCGTACGCAGGTGGTGGTCGGCACGACGGGTGTACTGTCGCACACCTTCAGCAAGACGACCGAGGATGGGGTGCTGCACGTGCAGCAGAATGCCGCAGGCAACATCACCGTCCGCCGCGAGCGCTACGGCGAGGACGGCCCCAGCGTGGTCACCACGACCGAGCACGATGACCTCGACGCCCTGGAAGCGGCTGACGCCGAGGCTTTCGACCTGCTCAGCGCGCGGCAGGTGCAGGTGCGCATCAGCGACCCCGACGGCTCGCCCGCCAAGCCCTCGGCGGCGCGGATCGAGCAGTTGGCAGACCACCTCCAGACGCTTCGTCGCGGTGATCGGCTCGACCCCGAGCTCCGCCGCCTCATCGATCGAACGCTCAGCCAACTCGAGCTCCAGCAGCGGGCCGAGGCCATGGGCCGCGACGTCCGCGACATCGTGGCCGAAAACGAGCGCCTTCGCCGCCGTATCGAGCAGCTCGCCCGCGACCGCGATGATCGCCAATCACGCTTCAACTTCGAAGAGACCGCCGACGGCGCCATCCGCGTGACCTACAGCCGCGACGGCGATGTGGTCACCGCCCGCTTCCAGGATGAGGCCGAGATGAACCGCCGCTGGCCCGCAGCGCATCAGCGCTACCGCCAGCTTCTGGAAGTGGTCGAATAAATCATTTATATACAGCATCTTGCATCTCGCGTGCGCCCTGGGCCGCCCGCGGTTTCCGTTGCGCCCCGGCCTGCAAGTCAGGCGCCCGCGGTCGACTCTGCCCCCTTCCGGATGGGCGGGGATTGGCCTGAGCAGGGATACACAGGGCGCATGGCAATCTTCGCTCAGCCCCGGCCGTTCTTGGCCGCAAGCGGCCAGTGCGCATTGCCGCCGCGTATGGCCGGTTTGACGGTCGGGGAGGCATTTCGTAAACTGGTTGACTATAAACCCGTACCGTGAAGTGTCTTATCGCTGCGGAAGCGGCGGTGGCGGGCGTGGCGGGGTTCGGGGCGGGCCCCAGCCCCTTCCGGCCCAGGGATGACGCCAATGTCAGCAGCATCGAGCAATTCCAGTCGTACCGCCATCGTCAGCGGCGCCAGCCGCGGCATCGGCCGCGCCATCGCCGTGGGACTGGCCGGCCGGGGCATGGGCATCGCGATCAACTACCACGCCAATCGCAGCGCGGCCGAGGAGGCCGCAGCGCTGGTCGAGCAGGCCGGTGGCCGGGCCCTGCTGGTGCAGGCCGACGTGGCGCAGGACGAAGACCGGGCCCGCCTGCTGCAACAGACCGTGGCCGAACTCGGCCCGGTCGATCTGCTGGTCAACAACGCCGGTGTGGCCCCCAAGGTGCGGGCCGACCTGCTCGAGGCCACGCCCGAGAGCTTCGATGCGGTGCTGGCCACCAACCTCAAGGGGCCCTACTTCCTCAGCCAGATCGTGGCCCGGCACATGCTCGAGCAGCCCGACCGGCCCAACCGCTCGATCGTCAACATCGGCTCGATCAGCGCCTATGCGGCGAGCATCAACCGCGGGGAGTACTGCGTGGCCAAGGCCGGCATGGCGATGATGACCGCCCTGTTCGCCACGCGCCTGGCCGAGGCCGGGATCAACGTCTACGAGGTGCGCCCGGGCATCATCGAGACGGACATGACCGCCGCGGTGAAGCAGAAGTACGACCGGTTGATCCTCGAGCAGGGCCTCACGCCCATCCGGCGCTGGGGCCGGCCCGAGGACATCGCCCGGGCGGTGGTGGCGATCGCTGAAGGGGCGTTTGCCTATTCCACGGGCGAGGTGATCAACGTCGACGGCGGCTTCCACCTGCACCGTCTGTAACTCCCACACTCACGCGGGGCGACCGTCATGGCCAGTACGACCCGGACCGAGACCCGAAGCAGGAGCCGAACCCGCCGGCCTTCGCCTCCAGCGCACCTTCAGAAGCGCCTCCGTGCCCTCCAGGAGCGGTTGCACAGCCAGGACTGCCCGGCGCTGCTGGTGACCAACCCCACCGACATCCGCTTCCTGACCGGCTTTATCGGCGATGACAGTTGGGCGGTGATCCCGGCCAGGGCCGGGCAGGTCTACATCCTCAGCGACTTCCGCTTTCAGGAGCAGATTCCCCAGCAGGCCCCGCACGTCAGCCCGCTCATCCGCAAGGGGCCGATCGAGGATGAACTGGTCAAGCTCTTCAAGCGGCTGAAGCTCAGCCGCATCGGCCTCCAGGCCGAATACGTCACCCTCGGGCAGCGTAAGCGCCTGGTGGGGGCGCTTGGGGCATCGAAGCTCAAGGAACTCGATGATGGGCTTCTGGCCCAGCGTGCGATCAAGGACCCGGATGAAATCCGCCTCATCCGACGCGCCGGGGCCCTTCAGCAGGAGGCCTTCCGGCAGGTCATCGGCCAGCTCCATGCCGGTCAGAGCGAGCACGAGATCGCGGGGCTGCTGGAGTTTCACCTGCGTCGGCTCGGGGCCGATGGCGTGAGCTTTCCCACCATCGTGGCCATCGATGCCAATGCCGCGCTGCCGCACGCGATTCCCGGCCGGGCCAGGCTCAAGAGCGGCAGCATGGTGCTGATCGACTGGGGGGCGCGGCTGGATGGGTACTGCTCGGACATGACGCGGGTGCTGGCCCTGGACAAGATGAAGCCGCGCATCCAGGAGGTCTACAAGGTCTGCCTGGCGGCGCAGCAGGCGGCGATCGAAGCGGTCGAGCCGGGCCGGCCTCTGATCGAGGTCGACAAGGCCGCGCGGCAGGTGATCGAGAAGGCGGGCTTCGGTGACTTCTTCGGCCACGGCACCGGCCACGGCCTGGGCCTGGACATTCACGAGCGGCCCACCCTCTCGCCGCGCAGCGAGGGTGAGCTCGAGCCCGGTCACGTGGTGACGATTGAGCCGGGCATCTACCTGCCGGGCGTGGGGGGCGTGCGGATCGAGGATGATGTGCTGGTGACCCCGCGCGGTCGGCAGGTGCTCACCGATTTGCCTAAAGGGCTCGAATCCACCATCATCTAGCCCCACCCCCACCGGCCCCGGTGTGCGGCGCGTGCGGCAGAGGCGCGACGGCTCATGATCGATCTGAAGACACTGCGTTCGCTGGTCAAGCTGATGGTCGACAACGATCTTTCCGAGATCGACCTCGAGGACCAGGGTGAAAAGGTGAAACTGCGGCGCGCCGGCAGCGCTGCGCCGGTGGTCAGCTACGCGCCTCCACCGGGGGCACCGGCCGTGCCGGCGGCGGCTGCGCCCGCACCGGTTGCGGCCTCGCCACCGGCCGCCGCGGGCGGCGGTGCTGCGGCACCGGGGGGGGGAGCTGGTGAGGAAGAGTTGGTGGCCATCCCCAGTCCGATGGTGGGCACCTTCTACTCCTCGCCCAGCCCGGATGCAGCGCCGTTCGTGAAGGTAGGCGACAGTGTCGAACCCGACACCATCATCTGCCTGATCGAGGCGATGAAGGTGTTCAACGAGATCAAGGCCGAGGTCGCCGGCCGGGTCGAGAAGGTGCTGGTCAGCAACGGCCAGACCGTCGAGTTCGGCCAGCCGCTGATGATGGTGCGACCGGTGTGAATCGGCATGACCGGCCCCGGCCCCGGTGACGGGCCGGGCCCAGGGACCCTTGGCCAGATGTTCAGCCGTATCCTCATTGCGAATCGGGGCGAGATCGCCGTGCGGATCATCCGCGCAGCGCGCGAGCTGGACATCGAGACGGTGGCCGTCCATTCGACCGCCGATGCCGACTCGCTGCACGTGAAGATGGCCGACCGTGCCATCTGCATCGGCCCGCCGCCGGCCGGTGAGAGCTACCTCAACATTCCGCGGATCATCAGCGCGGCGGAGGTGGCCAACGTCGATGCCATCCACCCCGGCTACGGCTTCCTGGCCGAGAACGCCCACTTCGCCGAGGTCTGCCGCTCGTGCAACATCGAGTTCATCGGCCCCAGCGTCGAGGCCATGGGCGCCCTGGGCGACAAGGTCAAGTGCCGCAAGCTCGCCCTCGAGCACAAGGTGCCCACCAGCCCCGGCTCCAAGGGCAAAATCGAGAGCGAAGAGCAGGCCATCAAGCTCGCCCGCCAGATCGGCTACCCGGTGATGATCAAGGCAGCCGCCGGCGGCGGCGGGCGCGGCATGCGCGTGGCCCACAACGACATCTCGCTCAGCTCCGGCCTGGCCAACGCCATGAACGAGGCCCAGGGCGCCTTCGGCGATGCCACCGTCTACATCGAGAAATACATCGAGCATGCCCGCCACGTCGAGGTGCAGATCATCGGCGACCAGCACGGCAACGTGCTGCACCTGTTCGAGCGCGACTGCACCATGCAGCGCCGCCACCAGAAGCTGATCGAGGAATCGCCCTGCCCGGTGCTCGATGAGGAAGGGCGCGATGAAATCTGTCGCGCCGCCGTGCGCCTGGCCAAGGCCGCCGGCTACCACTCGGCGGGCACCGTCGAGTTTCTCATGAGCCAGGAGGGCGAGTTCTACCTCATGGAGGTCAATACCCGCCTCCAGGTCGAGCACCCGGTGACCGAGTCGATCACGGGCCTGGACCTGGTCAAGCTCCAACTCCGCGTGGCCGCCGGTGAGAAGCTGCCTCTGACGCAGCGCCAGGTCCAGTCGCGCGGCCATGCCATCGAGGTGCGCATCAACGCCGAGGACCCCGACAACCGCTTCGCCCCCAGCCCCGGCCGTATCGACCACCTGCAACTGCCCGGCGGCCCCGGCGTTCGCATCGACACCCACTGCCACAGTGGCTACCGGGTGCCGCCCAACTACGACTCGATGATCGGCAAGCTCATCGTCCACCAGCCCACGCGCAGCGAGGCGATCGCCACGATGCAGCGGGCATTGAGCGAGTTCCAGATCGAGCCCATCCGCACCACCATCCCCCTGCACGCCCAGCTCATGCGCAACGCCGACTTCCGCGAGTCCAACATCCACATCCACTTCGTCGAGAAACTGCTCGGTGGTTCGGGCAACCCATAGGGCCGGTAAAGACGCGAACCTTTTCGGGCATCGGGCACGTATGGTGGCCTGGACACACGCATCCCAGCCGGGCCGAGGGTCACGGCCGTGCCGGTTTCGGTCTGACCGGCGTTATGGGCACCGAGCACGGCGAGCTTGTCGCTGAAGCGACTCATCGACTGGATCAGCCCATCCAGCGCCCCCGACTGCTGAAGCTGGTCCAGGCGGCCCAGCCGATGCAGCACGCGCTGGCGGATGCGGCCGTCGATGCGCTGGTTCTCGACAATCAGCAGGTATTCGCGGCTGCCG
>PUMS01000112.1 GCA_003551485.1 Phycisphaeraceae bacterium
CCAGCCCCGCCGCGCCCGCCGGCACGGGCAGCGGCTCGAGGATGCTGGCGCAGATGAACCGGGCCTGCACCAGTCCCGCCTCGCGGGCACGCTGCTGCGCCCGGGCGACCGCGGTAGCGGCAATGTCGATGCCGACCGTGCGGTAGCCCTGGCGGGCAAGCCACAGCGCGTTGTCGCCGGTGCCGCAGCCCAGGTCCAGGGCCACGGGGGTGGGCACTTCGAGCCCGGGGACTAGCTCGATCAGCCGCGGCTCGGCGCGGCGGGCATCCCAGGGGTGCTCGCCCCTGCGGTAGCGCTCATCCCAATCCTGTGCGGTGCGGGTTTCGGTCATGTCAGCTCCTGCTCATCGGAGGCGCGATCCACCCTGCATTCCAGCGCCTGAGGCGCAGGGCTTCGGGGGTTTCAGGGGGCGGGGGTTCCGGGAGCACTTCCGGGGGAACTTCCGGGGGTCAGTTCGTACCAAAGGGCACCGTCCACGCCCAGGGGCAGGTTCAGGGCCATCCACGTCAACAGCAGCAGCGTCCACACCACGGTGAAGGCCACCGCATAGGGAAACATCGTGGCGATCAGCGTGCCGATGCCGCCGTTGGGCACGTATTTGCGCATGACCATGAGGATGATGATCAGGTACGGGTTGAGCGGTGTGATGATGTTGCTGACCGAATCGCCGATGCGGTAGGCCGCCTGCGTCAGCTCGGGGCTGATGCCCGCAAGCATGAACATGGGCACGAAGATGGGGGCGAAGAGTATGTACTTGGCGCTCATCGAGCCCATGAACAGGTTGAACAGGAGCGTGACCAGGATGAAGGCCACGATCAGCACCGCCGCATTGGCTTCCATCTGTCCCAGCCACTGCCCGCCGGCCATCGCCAGCAGCCGGTCGAGGCCGCTGTACTCGAAGTGCCGGATGAACTGCGCAGCGACGAACGCCAGCACGATGATCGGCGCCATGGCCGCCATCGACTCGATCATCAGCTTCGCCAGGTCGCGGTCGTTGGCGATCGCCTTCACCGCCACGCCGTAGGCGATGCCGGGGATGATGAAGATGAAAAACAGCGCCGGCACGATGACCTCGACCCACCGGTCGAACATGTCCCCTTCACCGTACAGCGGCATGTCCGGGATGAGCGCCATGGCCAGGAACGCCCCGAGTGTGATGACCAGCGCCCCCGCCGCCCAGACCAGGCCGCGGACCTCCTGGCCTTGGAGCCGCGCGTTCGAATCGCCCATCGCGGCCCGAACCGGCGGCCCGCCTTCCTCCGGCGGCTTCCGCCGCAGCCGCCGCTCGACGTAGCGTGCGGTGACGGCCCAGCCCACCAGCGTGACCAGGAAGGTCGAGACGATCATGAACCACCAGTTGGCCGCGGGATTGACCGCGTAGTCGCCATCGATCACCCGCGCCCCTTCGGTCGACAGCCCCGCCAGCAGCGGGTCGAGTGCGGTGATGAACAGGTTGGCGCTGAACCCCGCCGACACGCCTGCGAATACCGCCGCGATGCCCGCCAGGGGTGAGCGGCCCATCGCCTGGTACAACACCGCCGCCAGCGGTGGCAGCACCACGTAGCCGGCATCCGTTCCCAGCGAGCTCATCACGCCGATGAAGAACACCGCCGGCGTCAGCAGCCGGCCCGGCACCACCAGCATGAAGGCCTTGAGCAGCGCCCCGATCAACCCCGTGCGCTCGGCCACGCCGATGCCCAGCATGCCCACCAGCACGATGCCCAGCGGCGGGAAGCTGACGAAGTTGTCAACCATGTTGCTCAGCGCCCAGAACAGCCCATCGCTGCTGAGCAGGCTGCGCACCCGCTGCACCCGCGGCTCGCGGATGGTGTGCATCTTCGGCTCGCCGGTGGCTTCATCGATGACCGGCTCGGTCTTCGGTTCGCCCGTCTGCGGGTCGATGATGGGCCGGCCGCGCTGGTCGGTGACGGTGCGGGTGACCGGCACCTGGCGCTGATCGCGGACCACCTGCCACTTCAGCCGCGGCTCGCCCGTGGCCGGGTCGACCTCGGGCCGCATCCTGGGCTGACCCGTCTGCGGATCGACCACCGGCTCACCCTCGTCATTGAGCACCGGCTCCATGACCGGCTGGGGCCGGCGCTCGGTAACCTGCCAGTCGAACTGGTGGCCGAGATGCGACAGGCCCATGACCAGCAGCGTGCCGATGACGAACAGCGTCACCGGATTGGGCAGACGGTTGCCCGCCCGCTCGATGAGTTCGAGCACGCGATATCTCGGTTCACCTGATGCGCTGCTCATTCATGGCCACTCCATGATGAGGCGGCGATTATCGGCCCGATGCGGCCGCGGGGCAAAGGGCGGCATCGCGCATCGCCGGATGGGCATGGCAGCGTTTCCAGGCCGGATGTCGCAGGGTGTTCTGGCGGACATTGATGGACAAGTCGCCCGTGGCACCCCGCGCGGCCGGTGCGCCGGTGCATGCATACAGCATGTCCCGGCCCGCAGGCAACGCGATGCGCTGGACCAACCGATTACGCGTGCCGCAGATGCCGTTCCATCCGCGCTTGGCGTCGGCCAGCGCGGGGGCGGCCGGTCGCGTGATCACTGGTAGACCGTTTGGTGCCCTACGAGGTCCATTCCGCAGATGGGGCACGACTCATCATCCTCTTCGACCCGCACGTCGGGGTGCATGGGACAGCCCCTGACCTGCACGGGCACCAGCAACCACACGTAGTGGCCCGGGCTGGCGCGGAAAAACGGGGTGGTGCTGCCGTCGGGGTTCTTCGTCGACCCCACCTGCTCCAGCGAGGCCGTTTCGCGCAGCACGGTGCGCTGGTCCCCAGATTCGAGCAGGAAGCGGTACACAACATCTCCGGGCCGCATCCTGACCGCTTCAACATAGGCCTTGTCAGCAGCGGGAACGATGGCGAAGTAGTCCACGTTTCGGTAACGGAACCACAGGGCATTATCATTGATCCCTTGTGGGTCAATGCCCAACTCCCGGGCCGCCGCCACCGCTGTTTCCAGGTCGTCGACGAAGAAGTCGACGCTGTCGGGAACCATGTCCAGCTTCGTACCGCGAACCTCGGTGCGCACCAGGTCTCGCAAGGAGAGCCCCTCCGCGGCCTCTGGACGATCCTGCTCGGGCACCTTTGCCTGGGCCTCGGGCGCTTCGGGCTCGACCACCGGCCGCTCGGCGGCACAGCCGACGGCCAGCATCATCAGGGCGGGCACCCATGGCATCGCTCTGTTCATCATGGCATGTTCTCCTGGTTCTTCAAGACCCCCGTCCCGGCCACCGCCCCGAAATCGCCTGCACACCTGCAATGATACCGCCCGCCACGGGCCCTTTCCGGCCCATCGGCTCACACGGTTGAGCCATCCGATGCAGCGGTGTCATCGAGCAGCCCGGCCCCCGGCCCCCCCGGACCCCCGGACCCCCAGACGTCGCCCAACACCGGCGCCGTCTGTTAGGCTACGATCCCAAAGCCGCCGCCATCGCCTGTTCTGCGGGCGTGTGAAGGTTCCTGGGGCGAGAGGCCGCGGCACGTGAAGGATTCACATCATGCCACCTCAACAAGTCCTGCGTTACATCGACCAGCACACCGATCAGGCCATCGAGCGGCTGCTGGAACTGCTGGCCATTCCCAGCATCAGCACCGACCCGGCCTACACCGGTGAGATCGAAGCCGCCGCCTCGTGGATTCAGCACCATTTGACAGACACCGGTCTGGCCGCGCAGATCATGCCCACTGGCGGTCACCCCTGTGTGGTCGGCCGCACGCCCAGGGGCATGGCCCCCGAGGGCGCGCCGACGGTGCTGTTCTACGGCCACTACGATGTGCAGCCGCCGGACCCGCTGGACTTGTGGACCTCCGGCCCATTCGAGCCGGAAATCCGCCACGGCGCTGTCTTCGCCCGCGGCAGTTCCGATGACAAGGGCCAGGTCATGTGCTTTCTCGAGGCCCTGCGGGCCTGGGTCCGTGCCGCCGACGCCCTGCCGGTCAACGTCATCGTGCTGATCGAGGGCGAGGAAGAGTGCAGCAGCGTCAACCTCGGCCGCTTCCTCGAGGCCCATCGCGGGCAACTCGGGGCGGATGTGGCCCTGGTCAGCGACACGGCCATGTGGGACCGCAAGACGCTGGCGATCACCTACGCCCTTCGCGGCATCGCCTACTTCGACATCCAACTCCACGGCCCCTTGCGCGACCTGCACTCGGGCGTCTACGGCGGCGCGGTGCCCAACCCGGCCAACCTGCTGGCCCGCGTGCTGGCCGGCCTGTTCGATGACCGCAACCGGGTAACCATCCCCGGCTTCTACGATGACGTGGTGCCCCTGAGCAACGAGGAGCGGCGGCAGTGGGCTGCGCTGGCGTTCGATGAGCAGGCCTTCCTGGGCAACGTCGGTGTCAGCGAGGACTATGGCGAGGCCGGCTACGAACTGCTGGAGCGGCGCTGGGCGCGGCCATCGTGCGACATCAACGGCCTGTACGGCGGCTACAGCGGCGAGGGGGCCAAGACCATCATCCCGCGCTACGCCGGCGCCAAGCTCAGCTTCCGCCTGGCCCCGCACCAGGACCCGGCCCGCATCGCGCAACTGTTCGAGAACTGGCTGCACCGCCAGCCGGTGGCCGGTTACCGGTGGCAGGTCACCCGCCACGGCTGGGCGGCCCCGGTGATGGTCCCGACCGATTCACCGCACATGTCCGCCGCGCAGCGCGCCGCCCAAACCACCACCGGCCGCCCCCCGGTGCTGATCCGCGAGGGGGCGACGATCCCGGTGGTGGCCGACTTCAAGCGGGTTCTGGACGTGGACAGCATCCTGCTGGGCTTCGGCCAGAACGATGACTGCATCCACGCCCCCAATGAAAAGTTTGAGCTGTCCTGTTACGACCTGGGCATCCGCACCCACGCCACGCTGCTGGCGGAACTGGGGAGGGGGTGAGAGGTCAGGCCGGCCTGCCGCGGCGGGGCGAATCCGCTATCCTGCCGCCATGCTCGAGACGATCGATCAACTTCAGAGCCAGGCCGAGGCCGAGCTTGCCGACGTGGCCACGCCCGAGGACCTCGAGCGCTTCCGCATCCGCTATCTCGGGTCCAAGGGGCAGATGAAGCAGGTGATGGCCCGGCTCAAGGAAGTGCCCCGCGAGCAGAAGCCGGCCTACGGCCAGAAGGCCAACGCCCTGCGGCGAAGGCTCGAAGAGGCCTACCAGCAGCGCAAGGCCCAACTCGCCTCCGCCGCCGGCCCCGAGGCCGCCGCCGCGCCGGCCGCCGGCCGCGCCGGTGCCCGCGCTGCACCCGCCGCCCGTGGCCCCATGCTGGACCTGACCGAGCCGGGCCTTCCCCCCCGACTCGGCCGCGAGCACATCATCACGCAGACCATCAACGAACTTGTCGAGGTCTTCGGCCGCATGGGCTTCGACGTGGCCACCGGCCCGGAGGTCGAGGATGAGCACCACAACTTCGTGGCGCTGAACATCCCCCCGCACCATCCGGCCCGTGACCCGCTGGACAACTTCTACATCACCGGCCGCGACGATGAGACCACCCCCGCCACCCCCGGCTCCCCCGGCTCCCCCGCCGCGCTGCTGCGTTCGCAGACCTCGACCATCCAGATCCGGGTGATGGAAAACACCGCCCCGCCCGTGCGGGTGATCGCCACCGGCCGCGTCTACCGGCCCGATGAGCACGATGCCACGCACTATTCGATGTTCCACCAGGTCGAGGGCCTCTACGTCGACCGGCAGGTGAGCATGGTGGACCTCAAGACCACGCTGCTTCAGTTCGCCCACGCCATGTTCGGCCCGGAGGCGGATGTGAAGCTGGTGCCCAGCTACTTTCCCTTCACCGAGCCCTCGGCCGAGCTGTACGTGAAGATCAACCTCGGCGGGCAGTGGCAGTGGATGGAGATCGGCGGCTGCGGCATGGTCGACCCTGCGGTGTTCGAAGCCGTCGGCTACGATCCGGAAAAATGGACCGGCTTCGCCTTCGGCCTGGGCATCGAGCGCCTGGCGATGCGAAAGTACCGCATCGAGGACATCCGCTGGCTGTTTGAAAACGATGTGCGATTCCTGCGGCAGTTCTGATCCTGCCGCCTTCCATCCAGCTCCGCCGGTTGCCGCACACGACCGCGGCGCCGTCGCGGCCCCGCTGCCTCCCCACACCCGCCGATGAGACCCGCCATGCCTGAAGCAAACACCACCGAAGCACTCATGCACACCGACCTGCCCCTGCCCGGCCGGCGCCAGGGCAAGGTGCGCGACATCTACCAGGCCCAGCTCGATGACGGCACGCCCGTGCTGTTGATCATCGCCAGCGACCGCATCAGCGCCTTCGACGTGGTCATGCCCAACGGGGTGCCGGGCAAGGGCATTGCCCTGACGCAGATCAGCCGGTTCTGGTTCCAGATGGTCGAGCAGCGCCTCGGCGGGCGGGTGAGGCACCACCTGCTGGCCACCGATGCCGGCCGCGTCAGCGGGCTGGATGAGGGCCAGCGGCGGCAGATCGCCGGCCGCGTGATGGTCGGCAGGCGTGCGCGCGTGGTGCCCATCGAGTGCATCGTCCGCGGCTATCTGGCCGGCTCGGGCTGGAAGGAGTACCAGAGCCGGGGCACCATCTGCGGCATCGCCCTGCCCGAGGGCCTTCGCCAGTGCGACCGGCTGCCCGAGCCGATCTTCACCCCCTCGACCAAGGCCGAGGAGGGCCACGATGAGAACGTCAGCTTCGAAACCGCCGCCGAGCAGGTCGGCACCGCATTGATGAAGCAGCTACGCGACCTGAGCCTGGCCATCTACCAGATGGGCCACGACCACGCCCGGCAGCGCGGCATCATCCTGGCCGACACCAAGTTCGAGTTCGGCCTCGATGATGAGGGCAACATCATGCTCATCGATGAACTGCTCACGCCCGACAGCAGCCGCTTCTGGCCCGCCGACCGCTACGAGCCCGGCCGCGACCAGGAAAGCTTCGACAAGCAGTACGTGCGAAACTACCTCCAGGAACTGGTCGACCGCGGCCAGTGGAACAAGACCCCGCCGGCGCCGCCGCTGCCCGCCGAGATCATCGACGGCACGCAGAAACGCTACCTCGAGGCCCTGCGACTGCTCACCGGCGAGGATGTCAAGCTCTGAGGCTTCCGCAGCGCACCCGCGGCGAACGTGCCGGGGGCGGGGGCTGCCATCCGCGGCCACACCGATCAACCCGCGAGTCGAGAAGTCACCCATGGACCATTTCCACTATGACGATGGCCGCCTGCTGTGCGAACAGGTCGACCTCGAGAAGCTCGCCGACCGCGTGGGCACACCCACCTACATCTACTCCCGCGCCACGCTCGAGGACCACTACGACCGCCTCGCCGAGGCCTTCGCGCCGCTGGAGCCGGTCATCTGCTACGCGGTCAAGAGCTGCGACAACCTCAGCATCCTCGCCCTGCTGACCCACCGCGGCGCGGGCATGGACGTGGTCAGCGGCGGGGAAATCCTGCGGGCACGCGCGGCGGGCGCGGACATGAGCAAGGTGGTCTACGCCGGGGTGGGAAAGACCGATGATGAGATCGACCTCGCCCTGGATGAGAAGATCGGCTACTTCAACATCGAGTCCGAGGCCGAGTTCGACAACATCGCCGACATCGCCCGGCGAAAGGGCGCCACGGCACGGGCCGCGCTGCGGATCAACCCCGACGTCGACCCCCGCACCGCGCACGTCAAGACCACCACGGGCAGGAAGGAGTCCAAGTTCGGTGTGGACATCGAACGCGCCCGGCGATTCTTCGCCGCCCGTGGCGGGGATGAACACCTGCGCCTGTGTGCCGTACACATGCACATCGGCTCGCCGGTCTATCAGGTCGAGCCCTACGTCCACGCCACGAAGCGCATGCTGACGCTGGTCGAGCAGCTCCAGGGCGAAGGCCACCACATCGAGGCCATCGACATCGGCGGCGGCTTCGGCGCCGACTACCAGACCGACCAGACCCCGGCCTACGCCGACTATGCCCGCCAGATCGTGCCGCTGCTGAAGCCGTTCAAGGACGGCGGCGGACAGGTGTTCATCGAGCCCGGCCGCACCATCAGCGCCAACGCCGGCATCCTGCTCACCCGTGTGCTCTACATCAAGGAAGGCGGCAGCAAGACCTTCGCCATCGTCGATACCGGCATGCACCACCTGCTGCGCCCGACGCTCTACGAGGCCTTCCACTTCATCTGGCCGGCGAAGGTCGAGCCGGCGATGGCGCCCTCCTCGCGCGGCGAGCTGGACATGCCGGGCCTGACGAAGGTGGATGTGGTCGGCCCGATCTGCGAAACGGGCGACTACCTGGCACTGGGCCGCAAGCTGCCGCCGCTGAAGCGCGGCGACCTGCTGGCCGTCTTCGCCGCCGGCGCCTACGGCCGCGTGATGGCGAGCAACTACAACAGCATGCCCCGCCCGGCCGAAGTGCTGATCCACGGCGATGAAGCCAACCTCGTTCGCCGCCGCGAAACGTGGGATGAGCTGCTGGCGCCCGAGACCAACCCGCACCCGGTGCCGCTTGGCAGTTGAGCCGCCGAATGGTTGGGGGAGATGGGGGATGGGGGATGGGGGCCGACGATTGTGGTGGGGGCTTGCAGCCTGTCCCCAATTCTATTCGGGCAGGGCGATCGGCCGGTTCAGACCTCGCGCAGCGGCGCCGGCGCTGCGCTGGGGCGCGGCTCGCTCTGCACCAGGGCCACGAAGCCGAGGATGCCCACCAGCGCTCCGAATTGCATCGGCGTGATCGGCTCGCGACCCAACCAACCCACGGCCAGCGCCACCAGCGGGATGATGTAGGTCACCATCCCCGCGAACAGCGGCCCGCGGTGCTGGATCAGCCGGTAGAACATCGCCGTGGCCAGGCCCGTGCCGATCACCCCCAGCACCACCAGTGAGCCGATGGCGACGGCCAGGCCATCGAGCGGTTGCGGATGCACCGGCTCGAGCGCTGCGCTGGCCGGCACCAGCACCATCGCGCACAGCGCGCTGACGCTGCCAACCAGCGCCACCGGTGCCACGCGGGGAAAGCGGCGCTTCACGTAGGTGTTGCTGATGGCGTAGGCCAGCGGCACCGTGGCCGCCAGCAGCACATCGCCCGGCGGAATCGCGATCGCCCCCGCCTCGCGCACCAGCAGGCCCATCAGCGCCAGGGCGCCCAGCACACCGGCCAGTTGCCGGCGCGTGGGCCACACGCCCAGCAGCGGCACCGACACCAATATCGTCAGAAGCGGCACGAGACAGACCATCATGCCAAAGAAGCTGCTGTTGTCGTGACGGCCGATGAGATACGGCTGAAGCACGAACGGCCACATGTAGCCGCAGACACACACCAGCCCCAGCGCCGGCAGGTCCGCCCGGCCAAGCGGCCAGGGCCGCCCCCACATCCGCCACACCAGCGCCAGAACCACCGCCCCACCCGCCAGGCGCCACCCGCCCACACCGATGGGCCCGAAGTGCGCTGAGGCCAGCCGCATCAGGTAGAACGCCGTCCCCCAGATGCCGCAGATGCTCCAGAACATCAGGTGATGCATCACCAGAGTGTAAGCCCCGGCCCCCACCGCACAAGCCGCGCGGCAGGGTCCGGGCGGCAAAGATGCATCGCGGACGATGCTGCCCTGCCCGTTCATGCGGCCCGGTCAATGCCACTGCAACCGTTCTGGATTCGGCCTGTTGTCTTCTGCGCCCCGGTACTTTATAATCGTGTTAAGCACCGGGAACACCCGGAGGCTGGAAGGAATCGGCAAATTCCACACAAGGGCGCCATACGGTGCCGTATCTGAACCACGATTTTCGTTTGTCAACCGCCCCTCGCCCCGTCGGGATGCGACCCTGTGATGGCCGCGGCGGCGGCGGCATGAGAGCCATGGAGCAAGAGCAATGAAGTGCTCCCGAAAATCTGGGCGCGCGGTTAAGGTGGATCCATTACCTGATAGACCCCGAACATCAGGA
>PUMS01000303.1 GCA_003551485.1 Phycisphaeraceae bacterium
AGTATCCCAACGTCGACGGCGTCATCGCCGTGACGCACAAGACCGGCTGCTGCGTGCAGCCGGGCGAGCCGGCGGCCCAGCTCGAGCGCGTGCTGGCCGGCTTCGCCCGCCATCCCAACGTCGGCGCCTACGTGATGATCGGCCTCGGCTGCGAGACCAACCAGATGTCGGTGCTGGTGGACAACCAGCGGCTGAACGTGCGGCGGCCCGGCGAGGCCACCCCGACGTTCCTGACCATCCAGGAAGAAGGCGGCATCCAGCGCACCATCGAGGCCGCCACCGAGGCGGTGGCCCGCCTGCTGCCGGTGGCCAACGCCATGAAGCGCACCACGCAATCGGCCAGTGCGCTGGTGCTCGGCGAGCAGTGCGGCGGGTCGGATGCCTACAGCGGCATCACGGCCAACCCCGCGGTGGGCTATGCCGCCGATGAGCTGGTCCGCTGCGGCGGCACCGCCGTGCTGGCCGAGACGCCCGAGATCTACGGCGCCGAGCACCTGCTCACCCGCCGCGCCCTCAGCCGCGCGGTGGCCGAGGCGCTGCTGGAGCGCATCGCCTGGTGGGAATCGCACGTGAAGATGCACGGCGCCTCGATCGACAACAACCCCACCTACGGCAACAAGCAGGGCGGGCTGACCACGATCTACGAAAAGAGCCTGGGCGCGGTGGCCAAGGCCGGCCAGGCGCCGCTGGCGGCGGTCTACCGCTACGCCCAGTGCATCGACACACCGGGCCTGGGCTTCATGGACACGCCCGGCTACGACCCGGTGAGCATGACCGGTCTGGTGGCCGGCGGCTGCAACGTGGGCGTGTTCACCACCGGCCGCGGCAGCGTCTACGGCTGCAAGCCCATGCCGTGCATCAAGATCGCCAGCACCTCGGCGCTGTATGAGCGGATGAGCGACGACATGGACCTCGATGCCGGCACCATCCTCGACGGTCGCGAGACCGTCGAGCAGGTCGGCCATCGCCTCTTCGAGCTGATCCTGGCCGTCGCCGGCGGACGGCGGACGCGAAGCGAACTCAACGGCGTAGGCGATGAGGAGTTCGCCCCCTGGATGCTCGGCCCGACGCTGTAGCCTCACCGTGCAAGGCCTTGCGGCGGTCGTGGCACACCGCGCGGCATAGCCGCCTCCCAACGACCAGCGAACGCGGGATGGGAGGGAGATGATCTCACGCGAAGGCGCGATGGCGCGAAGGGAAAAAGTGGAAATCGGAGTCCGGCTGCAACAGCATGACTGCCGTCCTTCTTCGCGCCTTCGCGGCTTCGCGTGAGATATCTGACTGCGACTCCATCAATCGCTTCCCCGCCATCGGCGCCATCACATCACCGCGAAGCGATCCGCCGTCATGACGACCGCCCTCACGATCCGCGATGCCGGCACCCGCTCACTCAAGGCCGTGCAGCACCCCCAAATCCGCAAGCCAAGCTCTGACCTGTAATCCAGGGCGAAAGGTGGACCGGGCGAGGTCTGCCGGACGACGGCTTCGACAGCGCTCAGCGGATGGCCACCTCCTTGCCGCCTTTGGCCGCGGAGGCATAGATGGCCTCGAGCATGTTCTGCACCGCAAGGCCGTGCTCGGCGGGGGCGAGGGTGGGCTTGTCGTGGAGGCAGTGCTCGACGAAGTTGCGCATCTTCTTGAAGAAGTTGTCCTGGAAGCCGTCCGGCGGCAGCCAGTGCGGCTCGAGGTTGACCATGTGGCCGCCCTGATCGGTGAAGATCGCCGGCGGGTCCCAGCGGCCGCCGGCGTTCTCGCCCATGATGTCGAAACTCCACAGGTTTTTCTCGATGTGCGCAGCGAAGCTGGCCTCGATGGTCAGCACCGCGCCGTTGTCGAACCGCACCTGCCCCACGGCCAGGTCCTCGATATCCAGTTCCTTCCAGTTCCAGCCCTTCCAGGGGCACTCGACGGTGTTGGAGTCGCGGTTGCCCAGGTAGGTGAAGGTGGTGCCCGTGGCGGCGATGGGGGTCGGCGCGCCCATGGTGTAATGGGCCATCTCCAGCACGTGGACGCCGATGTCGATCAGCGGCCCGCCGCCCTGGGCCTGCTTCGAGTGGAATACGCCCCAGTTGGGAATGCCGCGCCGCCGCAGCGCCTGCACCCTGCCGTAGAGCACGTTGCCGAACCGTCCCTCATCCACCGACCGCCGCAGGAACGCGGTCTTGGCCGAGTAGCGGTACTGGAAGCCGATGACCAGCTTCTTCCCCGTCTGCTTCGCGGCGTTGACCATCTTCCTGGCATCCGCGGCGGTGGCGGCCATGGGCTTCTCGACCAGCACATCCGCGCCGGCCTTGAGCGCATCGATGGTGGCGGCCATGTGCAGCTTGTTGGGCGTGCAGACGCTGACGGCATCGGGCTTGACCTTGCGGAGCATCTGCTTCCAGTCGGTGAAGCAGGCATTGGGATCGACGTGGAACTGCTCGGCCCGGCGGGCCATGGATGCGGCATCGACATCGGCGAAGGCCACGATCTCGATGTCATCCATCTTGCTGAGGTGATTCATGTGCGTGCCGGCAATGCCGCCGGCTCCGATGAAGGCGATACGGAGCTTGCTGTTGCTGCTGCTCTTGCTGCTTGGCATGAAAGGATCCGTGGAAAAGGGGGGTGAGGGGGGAAGGGAATTGAGTCACGGGGGAAGCGGGAGCGGGGGCAGGGCCCGGCCGCAGGCCGCGGTGGCGATGGCTGCGGCGGACACCGCAGTCTCCCATTGTGGCCAACCCCGCCGCCGCTGCAACCGACAGGTCCGCGGCCGGCCCGTTGTGGTGCAGGCTTCCAGCCTGCCCTGAAGATAACTCCCTCTCCCTCCGGGAGAGGGCCGGGGTGAGGGCGGGCGTCGGCAGCCGTTCCGGCCCAGAAACGGGTCCAGGCACCTTTTTGAGGCCTGGGATGAGAAGTGAAGGCATCTCCCGAAGGCCCCGGTGGCCTTGGGAAGCAGCAGCGCGGGGTGCGCTTGCACGGGATACTGGTGGGTTTAGCGCGGAGCGCTGCCGAAGCCGTCGCTCGCAAAGCCTCGCTCTACCCACCCTACGCCTTGGGGCTCGTAGAAACGTGGTACACCCGCTCGACCCCTCCCTCACCTCCCGCCCCTCTCCCGCAGCATCACAGCAGGTGGATCGGGTCCACGTCCACGGCCATGCGGGCATCGGAGCGGATCAGGCCGGCGTTGCGCGCGGCGGTGAGCAGGTGCTGGAGGCGCGCGGCGGGGTGGGGTGGCGGGGCGATCAGCTCGATCTGGTGGCGGTGGTATTCGGCGATGCGCGCAATGGGGCAGGGCGCGGGGCCACGAAGGTGGATGGGCAAGTCCTTCTCGCCGATCAGTTGACGAAGCTGCCCGGCCAGCACCGCGGCGTGGTGGGCGACCTCGACATGATCGCGGCTGCGAAGCACGATCCGCGCCATCCGCGCCACCGGCGGCAGGCCCACCTCCCGCCGCAGCGACAGCTCACGCTCGGCGAAGGTGTCATAGTCGTGGCGCGAGGCGAGGATGATGGTCTCATCCTCGGGGTTGAACGTCTGCACGATCACCTCGCCGGGGTCCTCGCCGCGGCCGGCGCGCCCGGCGACCTGGGCAATGAGCTGGAACGTGCGCTCGGCAGCGCGGAAGTCGGGCATGTGCAAGCTCGTGTCGCCGCTGATCACACCCACCAGCCGAACGTTGTGAAAGTCCAGGCCCTTGGCGATCATCTGCGTGCCCAGCAGCACCTGAACGTCGCCGCGGCCGAAGCGCTCGAGGCTCTCGTTGTAGTCTGTCCCGCTGCGCATCGCATCCGAATCCATGCGCAGGGCCGCGGCATCGGGAAACTTGCGGCTCAGTTCCTCCTCGATGCGCTGCGTGCCCAGGCCGAAGGCGTTGACCTTCTTTCCGCAGTCGGGGCACTTGAGCGGCAATTCCTGCTCGGCGGTGCAGTGGTGACAGCACACCACACCGCCCTGGGGCAGGGCATGGTCCTTGTGATAGACCATCAGCGTGTCACAGTAGTCGCACGACATCAGCCAGCCGCAGCGGTGGTCGGGGCAGGAGATGTAGTTGGCATAGCCGCGGCGGTTGAGCAGCAGCATGGCCTGGCCGCCTTCCTTCAGGCACCGCCGCAGGGCCGATTCCAGCCGGATGCTCAGCAGGTGTACGCCGCCCTTGCCCGAGTATTCGTATCGCTTGCGGCGCTCCTCGCGCAGGTCCACCAGGCTTACCCGCGGCATGCTCAGGCCGGCCACGCGGCGCGGCAGCCGCAGCAGGCGGTAGGGATGGGGCCGGTCCGGCTGGGCGTTGAAGTAGCTCTCGAGGCTGGGCGTGGCCGAGCCGAGCACCGCGCGGATGCCCAGGATGTGCGCCCGCTTGACGGCCACATCGCGGGCATGGTAGCGCGGCAACTGATCCTGCTTGTAGCTCGACTCCTGCTCCTCATCGACCACGATCAGGCCCGGGTCCGACATCGGCGCGAACACCGCCGAGCGCGCGCCGACGACGATGCGCGCCTCACCCGCCCGGATTCGCCGCCAGTGGTGATGGCGCTGCGCCGCGGTGAGGCCCGAGTGCAGCACCGCCACCGTCTCCTGGCCGAAGCGATGGGTGAAGCGGCCGACGGTCTGCGGCGTCAGCGCGATCTCAGGCACGAGCACGATCGCCCCCTTGCCCAGCGACCGCACGTGCTCGATGGCACGCAGGTAAACCTCGGTCTTGCCGCTGCCGGTGACACCCAGCAGCAGGTCCACACCGAACCCGTCGGTGCCGGTGATGGCCTCGACGGCCTGACGCTGCTCGTCGGTGAGGGTGAGGGGCCTGTCCTGCGGGCGGCCATCCGATGCCGGAGCCGCGCTTGTGCAACTGCCAGGTGCGGGGCTTGCGGAACTTGCAGAGGCACGGCGCGGCCGGACTTCATCCAGCAGCGCAGCCACCAGGTGGCCGCGCTCGATCAGTTGCACCACGGGCGTGACCGTCCTGGCGCCGGCCTCACCGGCCAGTTCGCGGCTGTCGACCCATACCTGACCGGCTTCGTGATGGCGCGCGAGGGTGTCAAGCACCGCCTGCTGAAGCTTGGTGATCCTGGGGCGGCGGGGCTTCGCCCTGGCCGATTTCCCGGTTGCCGCTTCCTTCGGCACCTCATCGCCATCGCCATCTTCCGTGGCCGGGGCGGCGGTGGGCTCCTCCTTCTGCTGCTGCTGCTTCTCAGCCTCGGCCCGCTCCTCGTCGGTGGCCAGCCGGACCACGCGGCGGACGGTACTGCCCGTACCGCGCTTGACCGCGGCGGGCAGCATGGTGACGAACACCATCCCCAGCGGGCAGCAGTAGTAGCCGGCGATCCAGCGGGCCAGCTCGATCAGATCGGGCGTGAGGCTGATGGCGTGTGGGTCGCGGCTGTGGATGGGCTTGATGCGCGTGGCATCGACCCCCGCACCCGGCTGGGGGCG
Organism: Phycisphaeraceae bacterium; assembly: GCA_003551485.1. GTDB lineage: Bacteria > Planctomycetota > Phycisphaerae > Phycisphaerales > Phycisphaeraceae > B1Sed10-187. Next base: position 5,407 of record PUMS01000303.1, read on the forward strand.
CAGGGCCACCACGTAGCCGGGCACGAGCCGGTTGCGGCGCCCCAGCGGCACGTGTACCCGCTCGCCCACGTCCAGGTCGGCCAGTGCCTCGGGCACGGCGTAGGTCAGCCCATCGGCGGTGGCATCCAGCCCCTGCTCGAGCGCCACCTGGGCGTACCCGGCCGGCGGTGCCTGATTTTCATCCTCGAACAGCCGCGTCATGGCAGGACGATCCTTTGCTCCCACCCCGGCATCGCCGGCGGGAGGGAGCGCATCCGCCCCGGCCCGACCGCCGCAGCCAGGGGCCGGGAGCGTTGGCGACGATTACGGTACATTCTCACACATGGCCTCGCGCAGCGAAGAAGGCAAGCCACCGGGCACGCAGCCGGCCGACGGCGCGGCGGAGAAAAGCGCCCCCAAGCCACCATCCGCCGACACGCCCGCGATGCGCCAGTACCGGCGGTTCAAGGAGCAGCATCCCGAATGCGTGCTCTTTTTCCGCATGGGCGACTTCTACGAGATGTTCCACGAGGATGCCCGCCTGGCCCACAAGGTGCTCGGGGTCACGCTCACCCAGCGCACCGAGGGCGTGCCCATGGCCGGGGTGCCCTATCACGCGGTCGAGGGCTACCTGCGTCGGATGATCCAGGCCGGCTACCGCGTGGCCGTCTGCGAGCAGGTCGAGGACCCGGCCCAGGCCAAGGGCGTGGTCAAGCGCAACGTGACGCGGGTGGTCACTCCCGGCACGCTGACCGATGAGGCCCTGCTCGAGGAAGGGGCCTCGAACCCGCTGGCGGCGGTGATGTTCCACGATGATGAGCACACCTCCGCCGCGTGGCTGGAGGTCTCGACCGGCGCCTTCGAGCTGTCCAGCTTCAAGCTGCCGGAGCTGATCGAGGAGCTGTCGCGCCTGTCGCCGCGCGAACTGCTGTTCGTGCAGACGGCCAACCCCCAGCCTCCGCCGCGGGTGGCCCGGCTGCTCGAGACCCTGGGTTGCGTGGGCACGCCGCTGCCGCCGTGGCAGTTTCGGCTCGATGAGGCAGTCGAGGTGCTCTGCCGCCAGTACGGGGTGGCGCAACTGGCGGGCTTCGGCCTCAGCCACGGAGACCCGGCCCTGGGGCCGGCCGGTGCGATCGTGCACTACCTGCTCGAGACGCAGCGCGGCGGGGATGGCGGCATGGTCGAGCGCCTGGCCCACCTCCAGCCGCCGCGCCGCTTCGACCGGGCCGCCCACCTGGTGATCGACCCGGTCTCGCTTCGCAGCCTCGAGGTGGAAAAGACCCTGCGCAGCGGCACGATGGATGGCAGCCTGCTGGGCGTGTTCGCCACAGGCCCCAGCCACCCCGTTACGGCCATCGGCCGGCGGCTGCTACGCCGCTGGCTGTGCTATCCGCTGGCGTCACGCAATCCGATCGAAGCGCGGCAGCGCATCGTGCGGCTGCTGGTGGATGATGCCGCGCTGCGCGACGGGCTGCGGGGTGTGCTCGAGGGGGTGCAGGATGTCGAGCGCATCGGCGGCCGCATCGCCGTCGGCCGCGCCACGCCGCGCGACCTGGCGGCCCTGGGCCGGTCGGCCTCGCAGGTCGAGGGCCTGGGCGAACTGCTGCGCGATCAGCCGGCACTGGCCGACCATCACGCCCGGCTGGAGTCGGTGCGTGAGGCGCTGGCCGACCTTGCCGGCCGCATCGGTGAGGCATGCATCGACCAGCCGCCGGTCCACCTGCGCGAGGGCGGGCTGGTGCGCGACGGCTACGATGCCCAACTCGATGAGCTGCGCTCGCTTCAGCGCGACAGCCACACATGGCTGGCCGGCTATCAGAAGCAGCTCATCGAGCAGACCGGGGCCCCTTCGCTCAAGGTCGGCTACAACAAGGTCTTCGGCTACTACATCGAGCTGACCAGCACCCATCGCGACAAGGCACCCGACCACTGGTCGAGAAAGCAGACGCTCAAGAACGCCGAGCGGTTCATCACCCCCGAGTTGAAGGACTACGAGACCAAGGTGCTCAACGCCGAGCAGCAGGCCATCGCACGCGAGCAGGCCATCTTCAACGAGTTGTGCAAGGCGGTGGGTGCGCGGCTGAATGAGCTTTCGGCCCTGGCGGCGGTGGTGGGCGAGTTGGATGTGCTCGGCTGCTTCGCCGTGCGGGCGGTGCGGGGGCGGTACGCACAGCCGCGGGTGGTCGAGCAGCCGGTGCTGCACGTCGATGCCGGACGCCACCCGGTGCTCGATCAGATGCTGGGCGACCGGTTCGTGGCCAACGATGTCGCCCTCGGCCCGGCGGATGCCGCGGGTGAAGATGGCCCGGCCGCAGGCGAGAGTGAGGGCGACGGCGGGGAGGAAGGCGGCGAGGTCGACGCCGCCGCCACCGCCACGGCGGGGGATGAGGCGACGATGGCGATCATCACCGGGCCGAACATGGCCGGCAAGAGCACCTACATCCGCCAGGCGGCGCTGATCGCCCTGCTGGCCCACACCGGCTCGTTCGTGCCCGCCCGCCGCGCCGTGGTCGGCCTCTGCGACCGCATTTTCACCCGCGTCGGCGCCAGCGATGAGTTGCACGCGGGGCAGAGCACCTTCATGGTCGAGATGACCGAGACGGCCAACATCTGCCACCACGCCACGGAAAAGAGCCTGGTGATCCTGGATGAGATCGGCCGCGGTACCAGCACGCTCGACGGCCTGGCCCTGGCTTGGGCGATCGCCGAGTACCTGGCCGATCGCCGCTGCCGCACCCTCTTCGCTACCCACTACCACGAGATCACCGACCTTGCCCGCACCCACCCCCACGTCCGCAACCTGAACGTGACGGTGCGGGAGTGGCAGGATCAGATCGTGTTCCTGCACCGCATCGTGCCCGGCTCAACCAACCGCAGCTACGGCATCCACGTGGCCCGGATCGCGGGCGTGCCCACAACGGTGATCCGGCGGGCCAACGAGCTGCTCGGGCAACTCGAGGTCAGCCACCAGGCCCCGGCCATCGGCGGCGATGGGGATGAGGCGCAAACGGGGGCGGCCGGCGGTGGGGATGTCGCCAGGGGTCAGGGGCGAACAGGCGCGGGTCGTGGCCGTCGCGGGGCCGATGGAGGCGGCCAGCTACCGCTGTTCACGGAGGTGCTCCAGCACCCGGTGGTGTCGCAACTACAGCAATTGCAAATAGATAAAATGTCGCCGCTGGAGGCCTTCGACACCCTTCGCCAGCTTGCGGAGCAGGCCGGGAGCCCGGACGGCACCGGCCGGTGAGGGTTGCCGCGGCCGGTTGCGAGACGGGGGGTGTAGGAAAATTCCTAAAATAATTCGCTGCCCGGTTTACGAGGGGTTGACTTGCCCGGGCCGGGGGGTAGACTAAATCAAGTCCGGCACGGATCGGACGCCCGCCCTGATTCGCAGCACCCATGCGAGCATCAGCCTGGCCCGGACGTCCCGCCCGCGTCGGCCGCAACGAAGCACCCGCCTTCGGGCGGTGCAATCGTCCCCAACTCCACCCCCCCTCACGGCCCGAACCGTGTCCCCCCGCACGGTCGGGCCTTTTTCATGCGCGCAGGCAACGCCGGCCGGTCGGCGGGCTCACTTGGCGCGAATGTAGGCGTTGACGCCCACGGTCACCGGCTTGCCGTCGATCTGCACATCGGTGGGCACGTTGCCATGCGTGGTGGCCACCACCAGCGTCTTGCCGCTGGACGAGGGTGTCGGCTCCTGGAGGTCGAGCACGAGGGTGAGCGTCTTGTTCTCCTGGTCGATGCTGGCTTGCTTGAGCATGGTCGGGGCCCTGTGGGGGATGGTTGTTTCAGCCCCGGCAGTATGGCCCCTGAGCGGCCATCAGGCAAACCCGCATCGGCGGCACCGATGCACCCACCCCCGGCGCCGACAGCGGCGGCGACCCGCGGGTGTTCGCGGCCGAATTCCCGGTGTGAATCAGGGCCGTGAAGGCATCGTGCAGACAGGCGGGGCTCTCTCCCAAGCCCGCATCCCGGCACCGTTGCCGCCGCCTCTCCGAAGCGCCCGCCCGGCGCAGCTCCGGCGTCAAAGAGGCCGAAGGCATTATCGTGTTCTGGCCACGTGCGCCCTCCCGGTGTGCGCAGACGGCTCAGTTGAACCGCAACCCCTGCGACTCTACGATTGGATGACCTCGAAGTCCGCCGGTGGAGTCGGCGGCTCAGGCGAAGGATGCCAGCCAGGGGTGTAACGGTGAAACGCAAGTGTGACAAGTGCGACCGTGCGGCCACCCACCACTCGGTGGAAATCCTCAAGGGTCAGAAGATCGAGAAGAACCTCTGCGACGAGCACGCCGCCGAGGAAGGGCTGCTGGTCAAGGCGGTGCATACCCCGATCAACGAGCTGCTGAGCAACTTCGTCAAGATCCACTCCGGCGGTGGCGGCAGCGGCACACAGCAGGACCTGACCTGCGACAACTGCGGGCTGAGCTTCTCGCAGTTCCGCGAGCAGAGCCTGGTGGGCTGCCCCGAGTGCTACCGCGGCTTCGAGAAGGCCCTGGCCCCGCTGCTGGAGC
>PUMS01000193.1 GCA_003551485.1 Phycisphaeraceae bacterium
CCCCATCGTGCCGCACCCGCTCAGCGGGCCACGGGTGCTTCGGGGTCGAGTTGCCACTGCATGAACGAGCCATCGTAGGACCGCGGCGTCCAGCCCAGGTATCGCAGCACGAAGTAGGTGTGCGAAGACTGGTTGCCCGTGCGGCAGTAGACGATCGGCAGGCTGTCGCGGCGAAGGCCCGCACGCTCATACATGGCCCGCAGCGTCCGGCGGTGGGCAAGGCGCTGATCCTCCCCGCCGCGAAGGTGCTCCTCCCAATGGATGTTCACCGCGCCGGGGATGTGACCTGGGCGGTCGATGTCGGTGCCGGGCTCCTCGCCGCTGTATTCCCCCGGCGGACGGGCATCGACGAGCCATACCTTCTCCTCCCCGCCGGCATCGTGCTGTTGCAGCCACACCCGGTTTCGCATCGACCAGTGGTCGATGTAGACCGCCTCCTCGTAGGCCGCGGGCGTGAATCCGCTGGCCCGCACCTGCGGCGGGTCGGTCGCCAGGGGCTTTCCCGCGGCCTTCCACGCCGCGAGGTGGCCATCGAGCAGCATGGCCCGCTCGCCCATGCCGACCACGTCCAGCGCGACGAACAGCCGTGCGGCCTGCAAGCCGCCGACCTCATCGTAAATAACGATGCGGCTTTGGTTTGTGATGCCCAGGCCGCGGACGATCTCGACGATGTCGTCCACCGGCGGCATCATCATCCCTACCCCGCCGCGCTTCTGGTTGAGCCGACCCCAGTCCGCCCATCGGGCGCTGGGGATGTGGCCTTCGCGGTAGGTCTGGTCGTCTCCGGCCACGTGGACGAGCACCAGGTCCGGCTCACCGAGCTGCCGCTCGAGTTGCTCGACATCGATCAGCAGGCCCTGCGGAGCCTGCGGGGCTTGCGGGGCTTCCGGGGGCTGCGGGCTGCTGGAACAGGCGGGGGTGAACGCGAGGATGCAGAGCAGGATCGTGAGGCTTCTCATGCCCGATCCTATGCCCGCATCTCGCCGCGGGCTCGCCGTGGGGTGTGTGTGTGTGCCGGCGGTGGGTTGCATCGTGGGCCATCAGGCAGATTTCGTGGCGGTTGTGGGCTGTGTCAGCGCGTTCTATTCTGCTGCGATGAGCCAGTTGCAGTCCATCCGCAACCAGATTGCCTCCCGCCTCGAGCGCGTGCGAGAGCGCATCGCCGCGGCCGCGGCCCGGCGTCAGGCCCAGGGCAAGGCAGGGGGGGTGCCTGCATCGCAGGTCCGCATCGTGACCGTGACCAAGTATGCAAGCGTTGCGCAAGTCGAAGCATTGCTGGCGCTTGGCCACCGCGACCTTGGCGAGAACCGCGTGCCGCAGTTCATCGAGCGAGCCGAGCGGTTCACCGCCCCTACCCCTGCGTCCGCCGACGGCGAGCCGATCCGCTGGCACATGGTCGGCCACCTTCAGCGCAACAAGGCCCGCAACCTGCTGCCGTGGATGGCCCTGCTGCACAGCCTCGATTCGCTCCGGCTGGTGGAGGAACTGGAAAAGCAGATCGGCCGCGAAGGCGAGGCGGCCGCGGCGGGGAAGCTGCCACCGACCCTGCCCAGTGGCCGCCGCGCTGGTGCAGCGCTGGATGTGCTGGTGCAGGTCAACGTCTCGGGTGAGAGTACCAAGAGTGGGGTGACGCAGGATGAGCTATGGGGGTTGGTCGAGCGCACCGCCGCCTCCCCTCGCCTCAACCTGCGGGGCCTGATGACCATGGCCCCCTACGCCCCCGCCCCCGGAAGTGCCCCCGGAAGTGCCCCCGGAAATGCCCCCGCCCCCGGAAGCGCCCAGGTAAGCGCCCGTCCGGTGTTCGCCCAGGCCGCGGAACTGTTCAACGCCGTCGGCGAAAGCGGTCTTGCCGGCGCGGATTTCGACATCTTGTCGATGGGCATGTCCGGCGACTTCGAAGTGGCCGTCGAGGAAGGTGCGACGATGGTGCGCATCGGCTCGTTGCTCTTTGAGCCGCAAGGTGGTTCGTGAGTCCCCGCCACGGGCCGCTCTGCGGCATCCCGCTCCACCCTCCGACCCCAGGTGCGGGAGAAGGGCGTGGCCCCCCGCCGTCTGTATCGTGCCCCGCCGCCTCGGCGGGACGTCTGGCCGGTCGACGATTTGCAGGGGACGGGTCAGTGCCTACACTGTGCCGCCATGCCCAGCCGAAGTGACATCCGACGTCAGGCCATGCAGATGCTCTACCAGTTGGACCTGCGCGCGGATGAGGATATGGACCGGCTTCGCGAGGGGTTCCTGGCCGACAGCGACAGTCCCCAGTTGACCCAGTCGGCTTGGGCGCTGGCCAGTGCCGCCTGGGCCGACCACGCGCAGGCCGATGCCATCGTCGTCGAACTGGCCCCCGACTGGCCCACGCCGCGCCAGCCACCGGTGGACCGGGCGATCCTGCGGCTGGCGTTTCACGAGATGGTCAGCGGCCATGCACCGCCGGGTGTGGTCATCGATGAGGCGCTTGAACTGGCCCACGCCTTCTGCGCAGAGGAAAGCCCCCCGTTCATCAACGGTATCCTCGACGCCATCCGTAAGCGCCTCGAGGCCGAGGGCCGGCTGCCGGCTGAGGGGACGGGAAAGGACGAAGCCGGGGAAAGAGGCGGCGGCACGGCGGGGCGTGCCGGCGGCAGCGCGCAGGACTGGCTGGACGATGCGGTGAGGGAAGCCAACACCTGAGCAATCAGGTCAAGCGAGCACGACGATGGGGCTTTTCAGGACATTCCTGGGCAAGGTCAAGCAGGGCCTGTCGCGTACGCGCAGCGGCTTCATCGGCGGCCTGCGCAACATCCTCCAGGGCAGGAACCTCAGCCCGGAACTGCTCGAGCAGATCGAGATGCGCCTGATCCAGGCCGACGTGGGGGTCAAGACCGCCGTCGAGCTTCGGCGCGACATCCAGGCCGCGTGGGAGCGCGGCGAGATCGAGACCGGCGATCACGCCCTCGATTACCTCAAGCAGCAGCTCGCCGCCTACTGGCCCGATGAGGACCGGCGGCTGCACCTGGCCCAGAGCGGGCCGACCGTGGTGCTGGTGGTGGGCATCAACGGCTCGGGCAAGACCACCAGCATCGCCAAGATCGCCAAGGCGCTGCGCGATGAGGGCCGCAGCGTGATGCTCGCCGCGTGCGACACCTTCCGTGCCGCGGCGGTCGAGCAGCTCGAGATATGGGGCCAGCGCCTCGGCGTGACGGTGGTCAAGGGCGACAAACCCGGCGGCGATCCCGGCGCGGTGGCCTACAAGGCCGCGGAGATGGCCATCGCCCGCGACATCGATGTCCTGCTGGTCGACACCGCCGGCCGCCTGCACACGCAGAAGCACCTGATGGAGCAGTTGGCCAAAATCCGGCGGGTGCTCGAGCGCAAAATCGAGGGCGCCCCCCACGAAACCATCCTGGTGCTCGACGCCACCACCGGCCAGAACGCGGTCAACCAGGCCGGCATCTTCTCCGAGGCCACCCAGCTCAGCGGTGTGTTCCTGGCCAAGCTCGACGGCACGGCCCGCGGCGGGATCGTGGTGGCCATCCACGAACAGCTCAACGTCCCGGTGAAGTTCATCGGCGTGGGCGAGCGCCCCGAAGACGTCGAGCCCTTCGACCCCTCCGCCTTCGTCGAGGCAATGTTCGCGCAGGACTGATCCCACGACGGTACCACTGCCCCGAGAATCGCCGCCGGCCCCCGGAAGCGGGGCGTCCTGGAGCGCGGCCGTCTCGGCCGCATTCCGGTCTCCGGACTTGCAGCGGCCGGGACGGCCGTGCTCCGTGGGGCGTCCGCACCGGCCCCCGACGCGGTCGCCACGAGTAAACGGTGGGGCCAGCGCGTAGCGCTGTCGAAGCCGTCGCTCGCAATACCTCGCTCTACCCACCCTGCGCGCTGCGGCCCGTCGTGGTGGTGAACGGGTACAAGGGCGCTGGCGGCCCGTCGTCACGGCCCCGTGGTGGCGGGTCCGCTTCGCTTGACTCACCCTACATGCCGGGGCCGATCGCGCCGGCCTGCGCCATCCGCTACACCGTGACCTGGGGGCGTCGGGGGTCGGGCCAGTCGATGTGGAAGAACCTGCCGCGGGGCTGGTCGATGCGCTCGAAGGTGTGGGCGCCGAAGTAGTCGCGCTGGGCCTGGAGCAGGTTGGCCGGCAGCACGGCGCTGCGGTAGGCATCGTAGTAGCTCAGGGCCGACATGAACGCCGGGCAGGGCACGCCGGCTTCGGCCGCGAGGGCGATGACCTTTCGCCAGTTGGACTGGCCGCGGTGGACCTGCTCGCGGAAGTAGTCATCCAGCAGCAGGTTGGAAAGCTCCGGGGCGCGGTCGTAGGCTTCCTTGATCTTCTGGAGGAAGCGTGCGCGGATGATGCACCCGCCGCGCCAGATCATCGCGATGGTGCCGAAGTCCAGCTTCCAGTTGTACTGCTTCTGTGCCTCGGCCATGAGCTGGAAGCCCTGGGCATAGGAGCAGATTTTCGAGCAGTAGAGCGCATCGCGAATGGCCGCGATGATCTGGCCGCGGTCGCCGGAGAAGGTGTAGTTCGGGCCTTGCAGCCGCTTCGCCGCCGCCACCCGCTGCTCCTTGATGGCGCTGATGCAGCGTGCGAAGACGGCCTCGGCGATGGTCGCCGCCGGCACGCCCAGTTCCAGGGCGCTGTCGCTGGTCCACTGGCCCGTGCCCTTCTGGCCGGCGGTGTCCAGCACCATGTCCACCAGGTAGCGCGAAGGGTCCTGCGGGTCCTGCTGCTGGAGGATGTCGGCGGTGATCTGGATCAGGAACGAGTCGAGGTCGCCCTCGTTCCACCTGGCGAACACTTCGCCGATCTCGCCGGCTTCCATGCCCAGCAGGTTCTTCATGAGGAAGTAGGCCTCGCAGATGAGCTGCATGTCGCCGTACTCGATGCCGTTGTGCACCATCTTGACGTAGTGGCCGGCGCCGTCGGGCCCGATGTGGGCGGTGCAGGACTCACCCTCGGTGATGGGCTTGCCCGGCTCGTAGTCTTCAATGGGCTTGCCGGTGGCCGGGTCGACCTTCGCGGCGATGGCGGTCCAGATCGGCTCGAGGCTCTTCCATGCCTCGGGGTCGCCGCCGGGCATCAGCGATGGGCCGAAGCGAGCGCCCACCTCACCGCCGGAGACGCCGGTGCCGATGAAGCGGATGCCCTTCTCTTTCAACTCCTTCTCGCGGCGGATGGTGACGTTCCAGTTCGAGTTGCCGCCGTCGATGAGGATGTCGCCATCCTCCATCAGCGGCAGCAGGTCTTCGATGACGCCGTCGACCGCATCCCGCTCGTGGCCGGCCTTGGCGGTGGACTTGACCATGATCACCAGCCTGCGCGGCCGCTTGAGCGCGGCCACCAGTTCGGCGTAGGTGCGGCAGGGGATGAGCCGGTCGGCCGCGGGCTCGGACTGCTTCGCTTCCTCGACGAACTGCTGCATCTTCGCGGTGGTGCGGTTGAACACGGCGACGTGGAAGCCGTGGTCGGCCATGTTCAGCACCAGGTTCTGTCCCATGACGGCCAGGCCGATGAGGCCGATGTCTGCTTGAGGCTGCGTGGCCATGTTGGCGTTGCTCCGGCGTTGCGTGATGAAGAAGCAGTGGGGCGGGGAGGGGGGGCGGCGTGGGCCTCAGGGGGTGGCGCCGGCGGTCTTGTTGGCCTGGATGTAGTCGTCCCTGCCTTCGAGGAAGTTGATGAGGTTGAGCGTGGCCCGCATGGCCTGGCGCTCGACGCTCTCGAACGTGCGGCTGCCCACATGGGGCGTGATGAGGATGTTGTCCACGTCCTGGAAGGGGTGGGGCGGCTCGATGGGCTCTTTGGCCAGCACGTCGCTGCCGTAGCCGCCGAGCTTGCCGCCGCGGCAGGCTTCGGCCACGTCGGCCTCGACCACCAGCCCCCCGCGGGCGGTGTTGATCACCACCGCGCCATCCTTCATCGTGGCGATGCTCTTTGCGTTGATAAAACCGGCGTTGTCATCGGTCAGGTTCATGTGCAGGCTCACCACGTCCGACTCGGCCAGCACCTGCTGGGCCGACTCAGCGCGGCGGACGCCGTGGGCGGCGGCGAAGGCATCATCCCAGTAGACGTCGAAGGCGATCGGCTCCATCCCGAACGCCCGGCCGCGGATGATCACCTCCTTGCCGATCCGCCCCATGCCCAGCACCCCCAGCGTCTTGCCGGACAGTTCGCGACCGGTGATCCGCTTCCACTGGCCCTGCTTCACCGCACGCACGTGCGGCCAGAAGTGCTTGACCAGGGCGATCATCAGCCCGATGGCATGCTCGGCCACGGTGGTGTGGTTGACCCCGGGGGTGAACAGCACCGCCAGGCCGCGGCGGGTGGCGTGCTCGACATCGATCGAATCCAGCCCGATGCCGTACTTGCAGATGCACCTCAACTGCGGCAGCGCGGCATCGATCACGGCCGTGGTGATCGCATCATCGCCATTGAGCAGCCCGTCGAAGGGCCCCTGCTGGCGGATCAGCTCCAGCATCCGCCCCTCCCCGAGCGGCCCCCGATCCCGCACCACCTCGTAGCCGGAGCTCTCCAGCAACTCATGGTGCCTGCCGGGCGTGTCCTGGTAGCTGGTGGTCGTCAGCAGAATCCGCTTGCTCATGAAAGGCCCTCGCGGCGGGTGATGGCAGGGGGGACAGGATGCAGACCCCGCAAATTACACCACCCCTGTACCCCACGCAAACCCGGCCACAGCGCGGCGCAGCCGACCCTCGGCCCGTTCACTCGACGGTGGTGGGGATGCGACAGTTGGACAGGGATTCGAGTTGTTGTCGCATTTCGGGGGAGCGGCAGATGCGGGGGACCTTGTTCTGGCCGCCGAGGCGCCCGGTGTTGCGCATCCATTCGTAGAAGGTGCCGCCTTCCAGGGCGATGATCCGTGGGGGAGCCATGCCGAAGTCGCCCGAGCGGTGGGTGGCGTAGTCCTCGCTGCACTCGCACAGCCTGTGGTCCAGGCTCGCGGCGAAGGGCTCCAGGGGCGGGGTGGGGCCGGCGAACTCGATCAGCCAGGCGTGTCCGCCGCGCGGGTCATCGGCGGTGGGCATCAGCGGGGCGACGGTGTAGTCGGCGACGTTGACGTCGGCGACCTCGCAGGCGTGGTCCATGGCACGGTCCAGATGCTCCTGGATAACGTGCTCGCCGAAGACGTTGAGTTGAAGGGCGGTGCGGTGGGCGAAGAGGATTTTCGGCGGCGAGGTGGACTCGAAGCGCACCACGTCGCCCAGGTCGTAGGCCCAGATGCCCGAGACGGTGCTGAGGATGACCGCGTAGGCGCGACCGGGCTCGACCCGCTCGAGGGTCAGCCGCGGGGCGTCGGGCTTGCCGTACTCCTCGAGGGGAACGAACTCGAAGAAGGCCCCTCCATCGAGTTCCATCCGCATCGCCGGGCAGGCCAGGTCATCCTGAATGGCGTTCATGCCGCCTTCGGAGGAGGAGTAGGTATCGATGCAGGCCACGGAGCGGCCCAGCAGCGTCTGGAACTGCTTGCGGTACGGGCCGAAGGCCATGCCGAAGTGGACGAAGGCCTTCATGTCGGGCCAGATGTCGGCCACGGTCTGGATGTGGCTGCCGAAGCGCTGCCGGCCGATATCGATGAGGTGGCGGAACAGGATCAGCGTCCAACTCGGCATGCCTACGACCACGCGGACGGGGGCCTGGAGGTGGCGCTGGCAGATGGCGGCCACCTTCTGCTCCCAGTCGGTCATGGCGGCGATGTCGAAATCGGGCAGGCGGTAGCGCTGGCCCAGCCAGGGCACGTGTCGGGCGTTGATGCCGCTGGCGTCGCCTTCCATGCAGCGGCCGTTGGTTCGTAAGTTCGTGCTGCCACCGAAGTAAAGGATTTTACCGGCGGAAAGGTCGGCATCGGGCACCTGCCGGTGGATCACCTCGAGCAATGAGATGCCCGAGCGCACGTTGGCCCGGATCGCCTGGCGCGAGACGGGCATGGCCTTGTTCCTGCCCAGGGTGGTGCCTGAGGTGAGGGCGAAATAACGGATGTGGCCTGGCCAGGTCACATCGCGCTCGCCGTGGTAGGCCCGATGCCACCAGGGGGCCTGCTGGGCGTAGTCGGTGATGGGCACGGCCTTCTGGAAGTCGGCGACGGTGCCGATGGCCTTATAGTGGTGGGCCCGGCCCCATTGGGTGGCGGCAGATCGGCGGACCATGGCCAACAACAGCCGGGCCTGGGTGGCGGCCGGATCGGCCAGGGCACGCCTGAGCTGACGCCGCCGCCGGGCAAGCACCGCCTGGAGAAACCATCGTATGGGAAACATGCGTGTCTGTGGACCTCCCGATCCTGTTATGGCCCCGATCCGTCCCGGTCCCCGCCGCGTGAACCCGCCGCCGGGAGGCGGGGCTTGGCAAACGGGGGCCACTAACCTAAATTAGGGGCCCGACTGGAGCATTGTACTGAGGACAAGGGGGCTTTGCCCTTCACCCTATGGATAGGAACCCTCCGCACGCGCGTGGCTGGTGCCGGGCCTGCAATGCGGTCCGCGACGCCGACACGACTTGCCCAACCTGAGAGAGCGTAGGTACCTGTGGCCGATATCCTGAGCCGATGCATTCACTTTCTCAAAGAGCAGCGGATCGCCAGCGCTGATGAGCTGCCGGTCGCCCAGCGCGTGCTCTTTGACGTCTCGCCCATCCGCAATGCCGGACCGTGGGTCCAGTGCAACGGGCAGCGCCTGCTTCAGTTCAGCAGCAACGACTACCTCGGCCTCAGTGTGCATCCCGAGGTGCGCGCCGCCGCCGCCGAAGCCGCCGCCGAGTACGGCATCGGCGCCCCCATGGGGGCCAGGCCCCTGACCGGCACCTGCGAACTGCATCTGGAACTCGAGCGGCAGATCGCCGAGTTCAAGGCCACCGAATCGGCGCTGACCTTCGCCACCGGCGCGGCGGCGATGATGGGGGTGGTCGCCGCGGTGGCCCGGCCGGGCGATCTGCTGATCATGGACCAGCTCGCCCACGCCAGTCTCGTCTGCGGGGGCAAGATATCCGGCGCCACCATGCGCATGTTCCGCCACAACGACCCCGAGAGCCTCGAGCGCATCCTCGCGCGGGCCGACCCGGCCCAGCCCAAGCTCATCATCGTCGACGGCGTCTATTCGATGAACGGCGACATCGCGCCGCTGGCGGAGATCTGCGAACTCAAGCAACGCTACAGCGCCCGCCTGCTGGTCGATGATGCCCACGGCCACGGCGTCTGCGGCACCCACGGGCGTGGCGCGGCGGAGATGCTGGGCGTGGAGGACCGCATCGACATCCACGCCGGCACCTTCTCCAAGGCCTTCGGCACCAGCGGGGGGTTCATCGCCGCCGACGATGCGGTGACGTTCTTCGTCCGAAGCGTTGCGCCCACGCTGCTGTTCACCAAGGCAGCCAGCGCGTGCGTGACCATGGCCACGCTCAAGAGCCTGGAACTGGTGCGAAACGGCGAGGACCGCCGTGCCAAGCTGTGGGACAACGCGCGTCTGCTCCAGGGCAGGCTGCGGCAGGCCGGGTTCAACATCGGCCAGACCGAGACGCCCATCACGCCGATCAGCTTCGCGGGCAATCAGGCGCTGTTTTTGGCCGACATCCTTCGGCGCAAGTACAACATCTACGTCTCGCCGGTGCTCTACCCCGCCGTGCGGCGGGGGGCCGCAATCCTGCGGGTGATCCCCACGGCCATGCACCAGCCCGAGGACCTCAACTACCTCGTGGACTGCCTTCAGGCGGCCGTGGCCGACCACCAGGCCGCCACCGCCGCGGGCACCGGCGCGCTGAGCACCGGCACCTAGGCTCCCGTGCCGGCCACGGCGTCCTTGCGAGCGCCGGGCCCCCGGCCCCCGGCCCCCGAGGCTCGTGGC
>PUMS01000032.1 GCA_003551485.1 Phycisphaeraceae bacterium
GGCGGGGCGAGGGGGGCTCAGTGCAAACGCCCAAATGCTTCATGTGCCGTCTTTCCCGCCTTATGCAGGGGTCGGCCTTCGGTTCAGCTACGGCACGACCGGCACGAATCTACCCTCACCCCAGCCCTCTCCCGCCCCCGGAAAAATGGGAGAGGGAGCAAGAGCCTTCCGCGGCGCGTGTCATGCACCCGCTGGTCGCCGCGGCGGCGAGTCCACTTGCCCCCCGCCATCGGGGTTGCGATAATGCAGTGGCCCAGCGGGTGTAACTCAATGGTAGAGTGTCAGCTTCCCAAGCTGAATGTTGCGGGTTCGAGTCCCGTCACCCGCTTTTCTTCGAAGCTTTGCCAGTGACCGCCTCTGGTTGACAGGCGTTGACCAGGGGCGTCTATCTTTTGAACCCGTCGCGAGTTACAGACCGTCGGGGCCGCTTGCGCCCTGTAGCCGTTCTGTCAGCGGTGGACACCGGTTGCCTCCGCTGGACTACCGTCCGTGCAAGGATTCGTACCCGTTCCCGGTCTCGACGTGCAAGGATTCGTACCAGCGCAGCAAGCTTGGGGGGCCGCGACGCTGCTTTTTTGTCGGCTCAGGACGCTCGGACCTGCGGCAGCTCAAGGAACTGCGACGGTGTGAGCACCGATACACGCCGCCGTGCCCGTGCCGGGAAATGCCTGAGGTTGCCGGTGATCAGGTGTTCGGCCCGCGCCGCCAATGCGACTTCGAGGAACATGGCATCATCCGGATCGGGCAGACCGCAATTCCAGGGCATCGCCGCGGCCAGTTCGCCGGTGTGCTCGAAGTATTCGACCAGGTCTGCCACGACGTGAGCATCAAAGCCGAGCTTTGGCCGAACGAGCACCTCCCGGTACTCCGTCAGAATGCGAGCATCGAAGCACAGCCGGAGTTTGCCGGCCAACACCAGTTGAAGAACCTGGGCTGGGGCTCCGTAGGGCGAAAGCACGCCTGCCACCAGCACGTTGGTGTCCAGGACGGTCTTCATCGCCGCCGGCCTTTGCGGACCACGGCGATCTCCTGCTCAATGTCCCCGGCCGACAGCTTGTCACGCCCCTCGGCGACCGACCGCTCCTGCATCTGCTTCACCGCCCGCAGCGCCCGCGCCTGGCGAATCTCCTGGAGCGACTGCTCAAAGCTCTCCTCGTCGGTGGCGCTGACGATGGCGATGGGCTTGCCGTTACTGGTGATGACCAGTTCCCGCTCCCGGCCGAGCTCGCGCCAGACCTCGGACGACCGGCTGCGAAGATCACGAACCGACACGAATTTCATGGTGGTTCTCCATGGGAAGCACGCCCTTGTGCAACACGACATGGTACGCAATCGTCACCCGAAAGGCAATCCTTAAGAACGATTCACGCGCTCTTGTCCACTGCTCGTTCCGCGTCGCCCGTGTTCGCTGGCGTGAAGCTCGGCAGCGCCTCGACCGCCCCGGCGACGTCGAGCAGGGCCGGGTCGGTTTAGGCGACCATCGTCAGTTCCAGCGAGCTGTGCCGCATGGCCGACATGGCGATGCGGTGAGGTTGCAAAGGCGCACCCCAGTGCCCCTGTTCGTGCAAAAAAGCATCGAACGGGGAGCCGTGGGACAGTGATTTCTTCATCGTACTGGTATTTGAAGCCGTGCTGATTCGCCTTTGCGCTTCAGCGCCTTCAGAACCTTGTGCGGGCCCCGTCAATATGCCCGGACGATGCGGGCCTGGGGGTAGTACTGGTTGAGTATCTGCTGGTAGCCCTGGCCCTGGCGGGCCATGGACTGGGCGCCGTGCTGGGACATGCCCACGCCGTGGCCGAAGCCTCGGCCGCGGATGCGGACGAAGGGGCCCTCGAGCCGCACCTCGACATCGCCGCTCCTGAGCCGCTGCGCGGCCGAAAGCGATGGCAGCGAGGCATCAGCGTGATTGGCGGCCAGTCGCAACTGCTCGGCGTGCAACTCGTAGCTGCGGCCGCGGCGGTCGGTCAGGCGGAACGCGGCAGCGCGGCCGGCATGGCTTCGGCGGATCACCTCGACTTGCTCGAGCGTGTCCATCGCCGCCACCGCATGGCCGACGCTGCGACCCCAGGCGGCGATGCGGCGGCTGAAGCCCTCGATCGGCCGCTGCACCGGCCCCCACAGCCGGTGGGGGCTGTCATCGGACCAGGGCCGGTGATCCCGGCCGCGCAGTGGCGGGATGTCGCGCTCGTTGGAGAAGACCAGCGCTGCATCCTGACCGAGCGGGCCGGTGCAGCTCGAGTAATAGGCGGGCACGATCAGACCATCGTATGAAAGCACCAGCCCGCGGGTGTCTCTGGCCGCCTCCAGGGCGCGGGCGTTGGCCGTGGCGCCGGCGTAGACCTGGCTGGCCTGGGTGTTTTCCAGGTCGTAATGCAGCCGGCGGCGGCGTTCGGCCATGACCAGGGCGTAGGACCGCGCCGCGATGGCCTGGGCGCGGTAGGCCTCGATGTGCCAGTGGCTGTAGAGCTCCGAGGCCAGCACGCCGGGCAGATAGGTCTCGATACCCACGTGGTTGACCACGTCGAAGGTTTCCTCGCCGGTGGCCACCAGCACCAGCCGGCCGGGGAAGCCGGCCCCATCCAGGCCCAGGGCGTCCTCTCGCGAATGGACGTCCAGGGCGTCCAGTCGCCAGCGGAAGGCCTGGCCGCCGCCGGTGGGCTGGATGATGAACGCCCCCTGGCGCCGCTGAATGTCGGCCCCGCCGTCGAATCGCAGCGGGCTATGGGCGCTGCGGTCGGGATGGGGTTGCACCAGCACCGCCCCGCCGCGCTGCCCATCCACGGTCAACTCGCCGCGCCCCCGGGCAATGCGGATGCGGAGCTGCGGCTCCTGGCCCAGTTCGACGGGCGGCGATGGCGGATGGTCGGCCACCGGCGGCGCAGCGGGCCGGCCAAAACAGCCGGAGCAGGACAGGGCCAACGTCGTCAGCAGCCCCGCCACGACCAGTACCGCACAGGTCCCCCCGATCAGCACCACCGGCCGCCGCGGCCGGCGCCGGCGCCACCAGCGCCTGGCGCGGTCCAGGGCGGCCCAGAATCG
Organism: Phycisphaeraceae bacterium; assembly: GCA_003551485.1. GTDB lineage: Bacteria > Planctomycetota > Phycisphaerae > Phycisphaerales > Phycisphaeraceae > B1Sed10-187. The sequence goes on from PUMS01000032.1 coordinate 3,041, forward strand.
TCGGCGGCGGCGGCTTCTGCCTCTTGAAGTGTGCGGCATGGAACGATCCGTGTTCCTCAGGGCGAGTGGGTCCAGATTGTGAAAGTATACCGCGCCGGGGCGGGGGGTGATGGCGGCGACTGGTGGACACGCCGACCGTAGCGGTGTAGGGTCTTGCAGCGCGACGTTTTATTTGATTTGGTCGACGGTGTTGACGTGGCCGCGGTGTCGCGCCCACCTCCGGTACCGCCTTCGGCGGGCCGGGGGACGGCGGGTGGAGCATGTTCATGGAAGTCTTCAACCGATATGCGTGCGTTCCGCCGGGGCCCGACCCGCCGCGGATCATCCACACCATCGTCGAGATACCCAAGGGCCGGCGAAGCAAGTTCGAGATCGACAAGGACTACGGCCTGATCCGGCTGGACCGCTACCTCTATTCCTCGGCGATGTACCCGGGCGATTACGGCATCATCCCGCAGACGCTGGCCGAGGATGGCGACCCGCTGGACGTGCTGGTGATGGTCAACGAGCCGACCTTCTCCGGCTGCCTGATCGAGGCCCGGCCCATCGGCCTTTTCAAGATGACCGACAAGGGGGTCAACGACTTCAAGGTCCTCGCCGTGCCCAACACCGACCCGATCTTCGCCGAGACCCGCGACCTGTGGCGGGTGCCGCCGCACTATCTCCGCGAGGTCGAGCATTTCTTCGCGACCTACAAGCAACTCGAGGGCACGGAGGTGCGGACGCTGGGCTGGGCCGACGTGGACAAGGCCCGCGAGGAGATCGATGCCTCCATCCAGCGCTACCGCGAGCATGAGGAGCGCAAGACCGCCGGGCCGGACGACGGCTCGGCGAAAGCCGGGGGGGCCGAGGATTCCGGGGGCGCGGCCGGCAGCGGGAAGGCCGACCCCTCACGCAGCGGGCTGGCGCGGTAGGCTATAGGGTCATGGCCACACACCCGGTTGTCATCATTCCCGGCGATGGGATCGGCCCCGAGGTCACGGCGGTGGCGCTTCGCGTGCTCGAGGCCGCCGAGGCGCCGCTGAGTTGGGTCACCCACAAGGCCGGCATCGCCGCGCTCGAGGACGGCGGCGATGTGCTGCCGCAGGCCACGCTCGAGGCCATCGAGCACGAGCGGGTGGCGCTGAAGGGCCCGTGTACCACGCCGGTGGGCAAGGGGTTTGCCTCGATCAACGTGCAGTTGCGGAAGCGGCTCAACCTCTACGCCGCGGTCCGGCCGGTGCGAAGCCTGCCGGGCGTGCGGTCGCGCTACGAGGACGTCGACCTGATCATCGTGCGCGAGAACACCGAGGGGCTCTACAGCGGCGTCGAGAACGAGGTGGTGCCCGGCGTGGTCATGAGCATGAAGGTGGCCACCGAGGTCGGCTGCCGGCGCATCGCCCACTGGGCCTTCCGCTTCGCCACGCAGCGGCGCCGCCGCAAGATCACGGTGATGCACAAGGCCAACATCATGAAGCTGACCGACGGCCTGTTCCTGCAAGAGGCCGAGCGGGTGCACGCGCATGAATATCCCAACATCGATCTCGAGACCATGATCATCGATGCCGGCTGCATGAAGCTGGTGCAGAACCCCTCGCAGTTCGACGTGCTGCTGCTGGAGAACCTCTACGGCGACGTGGTCAGCGACCTGTGCGCGGGCCTGGTGGGCGGGCTGGGCGTGGTGCCGGGCGCCAACATCGGCGACCGCGGCGCGATCTTCGAGGCCGTCCACGGCTCAGCGCCTGACATCGCGGGCAGGGACCTGGCCAACCCGCTGGCCCTTCTGATGTCAGCGGTGATGATGCTCAACTACATGGCCGATGAGCGTGAGGACCCGCGGTGCAAGCAGTCGGCCGACCGGATCAAGGCCGCCTACAACAAGGCTCTTGCCGACGGCTGCCTCACCCGCGACCTGGGCGGCGACCTGGGCACACGCGCCTTCGGCGATGCCGTCATCGAACGCCTGAACGGGTGAGTGGACAGCGCCTGGGCTTGCGGGGCTGCGGTGGACGATGCACGCCACCGGCCAGGGGCATTGGCATGTCTGAACCTGAAGCGACAGTACGGCGTTTGCGCGATGGGATGAGAAGGCGGCCTCGTGCCCGGCGGCTGAGAAGGCGCATGATTTTGCGCGTCGTGGTGGGCAGCATCGGCATCGTGCACGGTCTGGTACTGGGCCTGAGCGGGCACGAGGAGGTATCCATCGCGCCGGTCAAGGCGGTGCTGGCCGGGGTTGTGGGCCCGCTTTTCTTGCGTTTTGCCATCCCCCTGGCTTTGGATTGGACTCGCCGCCTGAATCCGGGGCGCGAACCGTTCCCCGCACCGAACCCGTACTCCGTCCTCAAAGGCGTACGGTTTCTGGACTACATGACCTGGCATATGGGCGCCACGGTGGCCGGCGTGTTCTTCGCTGCGCCTTTCTCCGGTGGCCATGGTGTGCTGTGGGCACTGATGATCCTCGCGGGCGTGGTCGGCATCCGGATGGGGATACGGGCAGGCGTCAGGCGAATCAAGCCGCCCGGCCGCGCACGACGTGCTGTCGGTGCCTCCGCCTGATCGCGCTGGACTTGCCCGACGCCGGCGCCGTCACAATCGCGGCCGTGCATGTAGCGTTTCCACTCGAATTCACGGCCATCCCATCGCCAAAGGGCACCTATCGCCAGAGCGGTCCACAGAACGGGCCATCACCGATCGCTACCATCATCCCCCCCTGCCCGCCGGGCCCCTGATCGGTTACGACATATCTGACCCGATCGAAGCCCGCCTGCCGCCCTCACCGCTGGAAGATCGGCACGTAGCCGTAGGGCAGGGCCAGGACCGTCACGGCCACGGCGGTGCCGTAGGTGGTGCCGACGTGGTCGCCGGGCCAGCTTCCATCGCCGCTCTGCATGGAAAGCAGGTCGCGCTGGAGGCGGGGGTAGAACCAGGCCCAGTCGGCCTCATCGGGGCTGAGGTACATCGCCTGCGCGGCGTAGAAGATGGCGTAGCTGTAGTGGCCGCGGAAGACGCGGGTGTTGTCGGCGTTGCGCATCAGGTTGCGAAGGTATTCCATGCAACGCTGCCCCACCGGGTGCTCGTACTCGCCGGCGTTGTTCAGCGAGGCCACGGCCTGGGCGGTGATCGCCGGCAGGCTGCCCCCGCCGCGCCGGACCGTGTAGCGGATGCCGCCGTCGGGGTTGGCGCTGTCTTCGATGTACTTGATCGCCTGCTCGATCGTCTGGCGCGACACGAGGATGCCGGCGTTGCGGCAGGCGCGAAGGCCCTGCACCTGCGTGATGGTCACCGAGCCTTCATCGTTGGTCGAGTCGGGGGTGTAGTACCAGCCGCCGTAGGTGGACTGGCTGTTGGCCGTCAGCCGCACCGCGCGGGTCAGGATGCGGTGAATCTGCTCCTGCAGCCGCGGGTCGGTCTCCATGCCGTAGACCTCGGCCAGGAAGAGCATGGCAAAGCCGTGGGCGTACATCGGCCGCTGCTCCTCGTGCCGCCGCGCGATCAGACCCGTGCCCGGATCGGCGGCGCGGATGATGTAGTTGACCGCGCGGCGGACGTTGGCCGAATAGGGCCCCTCCGTGGGCGTGTTCCCGCCCGCCAGCAGCGCCAGCCCCGCCATCGAGGTCATCGCCACCGGGTAATTGCCCTGCCCGCCGTGGGTGCGCCACGAGCCATCCGGCCGCTGCGACCCGGCCAGGTAGGCCAATCCACGCGCAATGGCCCGCTCGGTCTCGGCTGTCATCCCCGGCGGCCGCATCGCAACCGCCCCACCCCCACCCTGGGCGGGCCGATCCATGGGAGCCAACGCCGCCAGGGCGATGCCCAGGGTCAGCAATCCAAGGGGCATCCTCAGTCCAGAGCCTGCTTTACGTGCCATGTTCACATGCCTCGCGAATTCGCAGTCGACCCGGAATGGCCTTACCCGGCCCGATGCCCCCGACGGACACACCTCCCCCCGGCCCCCTTCAAGGCATAAGACGCCCCCGTCACGCCACCCGCTGTCACAAAGCCCCGACATCCCCGATTTCCCGCCGCCAGGCGCCACTTACGCCCCCGCCGCGGTGTCCGTGTCGCTTGGCGTGTCGTCCGCCTCCAGCGATGAGCCCATCCACAGCTCGTACCAGTAGGCCAGAAACTGAAACGGCACGTACTGGTCGTAATGCTCCTGGATGCGGCGGCGCCATTGCGGGCTCGCGGCGGCGCCGTTGGGGATGGGCCAGCCCAGATGCTCGCGGCAGTGGCGGATGGTTTCGGTGTCGATGGCCACGTCGGTGTAGCAGCCCAGCAGCATCAGCATGTTGGCCGCGGCGTAGGGGCCGATGCCGTGGATGGTCTCCAACTGCGGCAGGAGGTACATCGCCGACGGCCACCGGGTCTCCAGCTTCTCCAGCGACCGCCTGCCCTCGACCACCTCGCGGGCCAGGGTGATGATCCAGTCGGCCCGGTAGCCGAGGCTGGTGCGCTGCCTCAGCCGCGAGGGTTGCTCGCCGGCGAGGGCCTCGGGCGTGGGAAAGGCGCCGCCGCCATAGAGCTCGCAGAGCTGAGCGTTCATCCGCACCGTGTTGGCCCAGGCCACGTTGCAGCAGGTCATGGTCTTGACGATGTCTTCAAAGACCGTGGGCGAGCGGAACAGCCGGCCGAACCGCGCCCGCCGCGCGGCGGGGTACAACTCATACCACGGCCCGAGGTGCTCATTCAGCCGCAGCATCCGCTCGACCTGCCGGCGGACCTGAAACAGCTCCCCGCGGCGGAGCCGCCGGTCGCAGACCACCCGCAACACACCCCCCTGCTGCCCCACAACCACCTCCACCGGCCCCGAGGGCACGTGCAGCGGCCGGCGCAGCGTGGCCGTGGCTTTGTCCCAGACGTTGGGCGCCAGCAGGTAGAATCCGTAGCGGCAGACGGCCGAGGGCAGGTCGAACTCGTCGTCCTCCGGCAGCCTGATGTCCATACTCGAACCCTGCATCATGGATGATCCTTCTGCAACAAAGCCCGCCCCCCACCCCGCGGCCGGTTCCGCATCCAGCGCGAAAGGCGCCGGGGGGGCTGGCGGCTCGGAGGGTCGCGGGGATGGCGGGGATGGCGGGGGCTCCGGGGCTTCCGGGGCTTCCGGGGCTTCCGGGGCTTCCGGGGGATCGCGGCTGTTCGTCTACGGAACGTTGCGCCGCGCTGTGGCACACGTCCCCGCCGCCGCGGCCGTATCCGCCCGCGAGGCCCTTCACCGCTGGGCCCGCCACCTCGGCCGCGGCCACTGCCCCGGCCGGCTCTACCGGGTGAGCTGGTACCCGGGCCTTGTCGATGCCGAGGGCGCGGGGGCCGCCGCCACGGCCCACGTCTGTGGCGACGTCTACGAGCTTCTCGACCCGGCCCGCATCCTGCCCATCCTCGATGCCTACGAAGGCTGCACCCCCGCCGACCCCTCACCCCACCCGTTCCGCCGCGTCCGCCGCCGGATCGTGATGGACGATGGCCGTCGCCTCGATGCGTGGGTGTACCTCTATCAGGGACCGCTGGATGAGGCAACCTGCATTGCATCCGGCGATTTCACAATGCGGTAGGCTCCCCACTATTCATCCCGGATGGCGCCACACCGGCAAGCGATGGCCGCTTGGGGGCCCTGAAAAACCTCGCGAATGGCTCCGGCATGCCGCCACTGCGCGACGCGGAGGCGATCGCGATGAGGTTTTTCAGAGGCCCCGCTTGACTGTCACTGGGCGTCCGCCTTGGCGCCGACGTTTTCATCCTCGTGGGTGAGGCCCCCGCCTCATGAGACACTGCCTGGAAAATAACTCCCTCACCCTCTGGGAGAGGGTCGGGGTGAGGGGAGATACGCTGAACCGGGCCGAATCTGCCCTCACCCCCGGCCCCTCTCGCGCCCCCGGAAGAGGAGAGGGGAGAAGAGCCACCCGCGATTTTCATCCTCGTGGTGAGGCGCCAGCCGCATGAGACACTGGCCTGGACACAATGCAGCAACGTGAGGCGCCGCTTCGTCGCCGGCTCTGCACCCGCGCAACGGCCCTGCCTTGGTCTTACAGGTCCACACCCAGTTCCACCAGCGCAGCGCGCTGGATGTCGATCAGCCGGCCGATCCCCGCCGCGGCCTGATCGAGCATGGCATCGAGCATGTCGCGGCCGAAGGCGCCGGCCTCGGCCGTGCCCTGCACCTCGATGTAGCGACCGGCATCGTCCATGGCCACGTTCATGTCCACCTCGGCCCGCACATCCAACTCGTAATCCAGGTCCAGCCTGACCGCGCCGTCCACCACCCCCACGCTCGCCGCCGCCACCAGGTGGCGCAGCGGGCTTGCCGTAAGCTGACCCGCCCGCCGCGCCGCCGACAGGGCCTGCGCCAGGGCGACCATGGCGCCGGTGATCGCCGCGGTGCGCGTGCCGCCGTCGGCCACCAGCACGTCACAGTCGCAGGTGATGCACAGCCCGGGCATCGCCTCCAGGTCCACCGCAGCGCGCAGCGCGCGGCCGATGAGGCGCTGAATCTCGGTGCCGCGGCTGTCGGGCCCCCGACGCTTGCGCTGCGTGGTCGAGCCCGGCAGCATCGCGTACTCGGCCGTCACCCACCCGCGCACTGGCCGGCCCTGCTCGTCGCGCTCCAGCCACGGCGGGACCTCCGGCTCAACGCTGGCCGTACACAGCACCGCCGTCCGCCCCTGTCGGATGAGCACACTGCCCGCCGCCTGCGTGTGAAAGGCCTCGATGCTCGTCGGCCGCAACTGGTCCGCTGCCCGCTCACGTTCGCTCATCCCCCCTCCATACCAGCCCC